>JBDSKP010000764.1:0-14371 GCA_039916925.1 Duganella sp. | reverse complement strand
AGCGAGTGGCCGCCCAGCTCGAAGAACGATTGCTCGATATCGGTGACCGGCGCGTCCAGCACCGACGTCCAGATCGCGCACAGACGCTGTTGCAGCGGCGTCAGGTCGGCGTCCACCTTCCCGGCCGGCAGCGCTTCGCTGCACTCGCCGAGGCGGTCCTGGTCGATCTTGCCGTTGCCGGTCAGCGGCCAGTGCCGCACCAGGCGCAGGTCGCTCGGCACGAACTGGGCCGGCAGCCGTTCGCGCAGGTAGCGGCGCAACGCCGGCGCCTCCAGCGGCGCCGACAGCTGGACGTAGGCGGCCAGCCGGGCGTCGCCGTCATGCCGCTCGACCCGTGCCAGCGCCTGCCGCACGCCCGGGTGCGCCAGCAGCGCCTGCCTGACTTCGTCCAGCTCGATGCGGACCCCGCGCAGCTTGACCTGGTGGTCCATGCGGCCGAGGTAATGCAACTCGCCCCGCTCGTCGAGCTCGACCCAGTCGCCGGTGCGGTACCTGCGCTCGGCGCCGGCCGGCGTGAGGAAACGGACGAAGCGCTCGGCGGTGAGGGCGTCGTCGTGCAGGTAGCCCAGCGCCAGGCCGGCGCCGCTGATCCACAGTTCGCCCGCGCGGCCCGCGCCCAGCGGCCGCTGTTCGGCGTCGAGGATGTGCAGGCGCGTGTTGCTGATCGGCCGGCCCAGCGGAATGCGCGACTGGTCCGGCGCCAGCGGCGGCACCTGGTACCAGGTCGAAATCACCGTCGTCTCGGTCGGGCCGTAGGAGTTGACCACGCCGACGCCGGGCCAGCACCGCTGCCATTGCGCCACGTGCTTGGCCGAGATCGCCTCCCCGCCGACGATCAGGCGCCGCAGGCTCGCCGCGCCGGCCGGATCGAAGTGGCCGTCGGCGAGCGCGTCGACCCAGTGGTTCCAGTACGAGGTGGGCAGGTCGAGGATGGAAATGCGCTCGCGCGCGATGGTGCGCTCCAGATGCTCGAAGCGGTCGAGCAGGTCCGGCGCGCGCAGCGCCACGCGCGCGCCGGTGAGCAGCGCGGGGAAGATTTCCTCGTTGAGCGCGTCGAATCCCAGCGCGGCGAACTGCAGCACGTTGTCGTCCGCCGTCAGCGCCAGTTGCTCTTGCAGGAACAGCGCGTGGTTGACCAGGCCGCCGTGGGCCAGCATCACGCCCTTCGGCTGGCCCGTGGTGCCGGAGGTGAACAGCACCTGCGCCAGGTCGCCGGGCCCGCAAGGCAGCGCCGGGTTGTCGGCCGCGGCGTCCTGGATCGCATGCCAGCAGCGGTCCAGGTTCATCACGCCGGCGCGCCCGTCCAGCAACGCCAGCTGGGTGTCGCGGCTGATCACGACGGTCGGGGCGGCGACGTCGAGGATGCGCCGCACCCGCGCCGCCGGATAGCTGTGGTCGATCGGCACGTAGGCGGCGCCGGCCTTGAGCACCGCCAGCAGGCTGACGATGAATTCGGGCGAGCGTTCCAGCAGGATGGCGACGCGCGCGCCCGGACCCACGCCGGCGGCCGCCAGGTGGTGCGCCATTTTGTTGGCGTGGGCGTTGAGCGCGCGGTAGCTCAGCGTGGCGGACGTCAGGCGGCGGCCGGCCGGGCCGGGTTGGCAGGCCGGATCGCATGGCGGGCACAGATGCACGGCGATGCGATCGGGCCCGGCCGCGACCTGTCGTTCGAACAACTGGTGGATGCCGAGCGCGGGCCGGGCCGCCACCGCCCCCCGCAGCGCCGGCGACGGCTCGGCGGCATCGTCGCCGGCGAACGGGTCCAGCGCGGCGACCGCCCCCAGCGGATGGGCCACGGCCTGGCGCAGCAGCGTGTCGAGCTGGCACGCCAGGCGCGCGACCGCCGCCGGCGCGTAACGGCTCTGGTCGAACAGGAATTCGACCGTGATGCCGTCGCGCGGCAGCACCGTCACCGTCAACGGGTAGTGGGTGCGGTCGCGCACGCGGCCGGCGCGTACCGTCCAGCCGGTGGCGGCCGCGGCGCCGTCGTCGAGGTCGGGGAAATTCTCGAACACCAGCAAATGGTCCAGCAGGCCGCCACGCGGCGGCGACGCCGACTGGATCTCGGCCAGCGACACGTGCTGATGCTTCTGGGCCGCCAGCGTTCCCGCCTGGACCGCGCGCAGCAGCCGCACCAGGTCGTCGCCGGGAGCGCCGCGCACGCGCACCGGCAGCGTGTTGATGAACAGGCCGAGCATGGCGTTGGCGTGCTCCAGGTGCGGCGGGCGGCCCGCCGCCACCTCGCCGAACACCACGTCGTCGGCACCCGTGTGGCGTTGCAGCAGGATCGCCCACAGTCCCTTGAACACGGTGTTGAGGGTCAGCTGATAACGTTTGCACAGCGCGCCGAGTGCGAGCGCCAGCGCGGGATCGAGGCGCCACGGGAAGGTGTGGAAGGCGCCCGGCGCCTGGCCGGCGGGAGCCTTCGCGGCCAGGCTGGCGGGAGCGGCGTACCCGGCCAGCGCCTGTTGCCAGTACGCCAGCGCGGCGCCGTGGTCCTGCCGGCCCAGCCACGCGATGTATTGGCCGTAGCCGGGCGCGGCCGCTTGGACCACGTCGCCGGTGAGCCGGACCCGGTAGGCGGCGCGCAATTCGTCCCAGATCACGCCGATGCACCAGCCATCCATGATGATGTGATGGAAGCAAATGTAGACCCGGAACCGTCGCGGCGCCAGCTTGAACAGGCGCAGGCGCACCGCGTTGTGCCGCTCCAGGCGCAGGCCGTGCTGTTCGTCGCGCGCCATCCAGCCGTCGAGCCAGCCATCGTGGTCCGGCTGGTCCGACAGGTCGCGGTAGGCGTAATCGGCCGGCAGGCCGGCCACGATCACTTGCAGCGGCTGCTCCAGCCCCCGGTGCGTGAACACGGCGCGCAAGATCTCGTGGCGCGCCGCCAAGTCGGCCACGGCGGCCTCGAACAGTGCCGGGTCCAGGTCGCCGTCGGCATGGAACTCGCCCTGCACGAAATAGGCGGCGGGGTCCGGTCCGAAGTGATCGAAGTACATCCCGGACTGCAATGGCGACAGCGCGTAGGCCGCCTCGACCGCGAGGTCGGGCGCCGTGCCGAAGCGCGCGGCCACCTCCGCCAGCAAGCGGCTTTCCTGTTCCGCCGTCAGCGCCGGCGTGTCCGGGGATGGCGCCGCGTCCGTCACCGGCGCGCGCGCCGACACCAGCGGCGCCAGCGCGGCGACGGTCGGGAACTGGAAGATGTCGGCCACGTCCACCAACTGGCCCCGGGCGTACAGCCGCGAGACGATCTGGATGGCGCGCACGGAATCGCCGCCCAGGTGGAAGAAATTGTCGTGGATGCCCAATTGGTCGGCGTCCAGGCCCAGCACGTCACGCCACACGGCGGCCAGCGCGGCCTCGCCGGGCGTGCGCGGGGCTTGCCAGGCGACCCGGTTCAGGCTGGCGGCGCGCGGGTCGGGCAGGGCCTGCTTGTCCAATTTGCCGTTGAGGTTGATGGGGACCGCGTCGATCTGCACCAGGAAGGCCGGGCGCATGTAGTCGGGCAGGCGCTCGGCGACGAAGGCGCGCACCGGGTCGAGCCGCTCGAGCGTGGGCGCGACGCAGTAGGCGCACAGGCGCGCCTCGCCGTTGATCTCGCGCACCACCACCACGGCGTCCTCGACCGCCTCGTGCTGCGACAGCAGCGCGGCGATCTCGTCGGGCTCGATGCGGTGGCCGTTGATCTTGACCTGGTCGTCGATGCGGCCCAGCACCTCGACGTTGCCGTCGGCGTGCCAGCGCGCCAGGTCGCCGGTGCGGTACATGCGCTCGCCCGGTTCGAACGGGTTGGCGACGAATTTTTGTTCCGTCAGATCCGGCCGCCGGTGGTAGCCGCGGCCGACGCACACGCCCGACACGCACAGTTCGCCCGGCTGCATCGGCGCGGCCAGCCGGCCCTGCCGGTCCAGGATGTAGAAGCGGGTATTGTTGTTGGGAATGCCGATCGGCACGGCGGCGCCGGCGCGTTCGGCCACGCTGGCGTTGAAGGTGCTCACGCCGACGCTGGTTTCCGAGGTGCCGTAGGCGTTGTAGTAGGTCACGTGCGCACGCCACTTCTCCACCGTGTTCCACTGCGCGGGCGAGCCGGCGGTGATGACCACGCGCAGCGCGTTGCGGCGCGGATCGAGGTCGACGATGTAGTGCGGCGGCAGCGTGGCGATGCTGATACGGTGCTCCAGCAGGTAATCCTCGAACTGGCGCGGGTTCAGGATCACCGGCTTGGGCACGAGATACAGTGTGGCCCCGGTCAGCAGCGCCATGAAGATCTCGGACACCGACGCCGCGAACGAGATGCTGGCGAACTGGACGATGCGGTCGCGCGGCGTGATGCCGAATTTCCCTTGATAGAAGCCGATGAAGTTGACGATGCCCCGGTGCTCGACCATCGCGCCCTTGGGCCGTCCGGTCGAGCCGGAGGTGTAGATCACATAGGCGAGGTCGCGCGGTCCGCCTTCATCCGCCGGCGCCGGCGTGGCGGGCGCCGGTTCGGCGATCAGCGCGCCGATCCGCTCGATGCCGCCGTCGAAGCGCAGCTCGCCGAGCGCGTCGGCGTCGCGATCGGTCAGCAGCACGCCGCACTGGCTGTCCTCGAGCAGGTATTGGATGCGCGCGCTGGGGTAGTCCGGGTCGATCGGCACATACGCGGCGCCGGCCTTGAGGATGCCCAGCATCGCCGCCACCATGTCGGGCGTGCGGTCGGTCATCACGCCCACCAGCGCCTCCTTGCCGAGGCCGTGCCCGCGCAGCCGCTCGGCCACCCGGCCGGCGCGCCGATCGAGCTCGCGGTAGCTGACCGTCTCGCCCTGATAAAACAGCGCCGGGTGATCCGGGTCGCGCGCCACGTGCAGGCCGAACAGCGCCTGGATGGTCAACGGGGCGACCTCGGCCTCGGTGGCGTTCCAGACGTTCACCTGCCGCCGCAGGTCGTGGGCCGGGGCGCTCATCGCGCGGCGCCCTCGGCCAGCATGGCACGCAGCGGGGCGCCCCCGCGGGCGGCGGTCTTGACCAGGCGCGGCCAGGCGCGGATCAGGCTCGCGTGGTTGCGGTAATCCTGGCGGCAGGCGGCCAGCACCTCGTCGAGCCGGCCCGACAGCTCGCCGGCCTCGTTCGGATACAGCTGGCCGATGAAGCCGCCGACGAAGCGCGCCAGCGCCTGGCGCCGGCCCGGCAGATCGGCGTCCGCCAGGGTCGACAGCGCGGCCGCCGTCGCGTCCTGGAAATTGCCGTCCAGGCGCAGTTCGCCCTGGTCGGCGCGCGCCTTGAGCTCGCGCTGCAGCGCCACGTACACGGGGCGCAGGTCGCAATACTTGACCAGCGACATGATGTAGGGCATGGGATCGGCCTTGCGGCCGCTGTGGTATTCGTGCACCACGCGGCGCTGGTGGTAGGCCACCGGCAGGCCGAAGGCGCCGGCCAGCTTGAATACCGAATAGTCGGCCGACATCGCGTTCGACGGCAGGCTGGGGAACTGCAGATGCAGCTGGCGGATCGCCATGTTGCCGGCGTCGGGCATGTAGAAGCCCTGCTCGTTGCCGTAGTCGATCTGGTCGGCGCGGTACACGGCCCGGCTGTTGCCGTCGACCCATGCGTAGATGGCTTGGTGCAAGGACGGGTCGACTCCCATGTCCGACCAGAAGCGCGAAAACAGCTCGGGCGACACCTGCAGGAAGGGCTTGAGGTCGAGGTTCCATTCGCCCACGTAACCGCTGCCGGCGATGTGGGCGCGCCCGCCCCGGCCGCCGCCCAGGCTCTGCATCTCGAACTCGAGCGGATAGGGACAGTTCTCTTGCAGCCGCGTGTCGGAATCGCGGCGGTGGATCACGCTCGATTCCAGCGCGGCGGCGAACAGGGAAATCTTGTTCATGACGGCGCCGTAGTTGCTGCCGCGCGGCGCGATCCAGTCGAGCAGGGTGGGCGGGTAATCGGCCAGGCGCAGCAATTCGCGCACCACTGCCTGCTGGCGTTCCAAGGTGACGTGATGGATCGCCAGGTGCGGATAGGCCCGGCGCGCCAGCGCGATGTGCCCGGCGTTGCGTTGCTCGACGCCGGCGTCGCCCGAGTCGAGCACGAACAGCGGAACCGACTCGCCCGTGAGGCGGAACCAATAGTCGATCTCGTTCAGGTAGGAACGCACCGGCGGCTCGGCGTCGCGGTTGGTCGGTATCCAGTAGGTGTGCGGGGCGCTGTTCAAGTCGAACTCCTCTCAGGTCGGGGGACGGTCACGATTTCAGTCCCAGGCGTCGACGCCCAGCAGGCGCCGGCCCAGGCCGGTCAGGTGCGCGGGTGCCGCCTTGGCCTGCTCGATCCCGCGCGGATCGGCGACAAAACCTTGTTCGTTGAACGGCGGCGCGTTGTGGCGCCAGTGCGCGATGCGCGCCAGCCTGTCCGCTTCGGGGACCGAGTCGGCGGGCATCATCGTGACGTACTGGGCCACCCGGGGGCGGTCGGTGCGGTTGCGCGAACTGCTGTGCAGCAGCCCGACGTTCCAGATGATCAGGTCGCCCGCGTTGCCGGGCACCTGGACGATCTCGCCGGGGGGCACGGCCGGCAAGCGCAGCGGCCTGCCGGGCGGAATCTCGGCGACGATCCGCGCCACGCGCCGGTGGCTGCCGGGCACGCACTGGAAGCCGCCCTGGTCGGCGCTGGTGTCGGCCAGGCACAGCACGCCGCCGACCGCCAGCGGCAACGGCCAGGCCAGCGGATCGATGTCCCAGTGGATGTTGCCCTGGTAATCGTCGTGCGGCGCCGCCGGCGGATTCATGTTCAGGCGGTCGAGGCTGACCAGCAGCCGCTCGGTGCCGTACAGCTCGGCGAAGGCGGAATGGATGCGCGGCGCCTGGCGCACGTCCCACATGCTCTGGTGGTGGAACAGCTGGACCATGCCCGAGCGCGGCCGGTGCCATGCCGGCCAGTCGTACCAGCCCGCCGGGTCGTGGCGGTCCATGGCCAGGAACTCCCACATGGCGTCGAGCACGGCGTCGGCCATCCGCTTGGGCACGGCCTCGCGCAACACCACAAAGCCATCGCGCTCCCAGCCCTCCCGTTCGGCTGCTGAAAATATCGACATGATCACCCTTTCTGTACGGTCGGTTGAAGGAAGGCGGGCTTGCCGGTGGCGGCCGCCGCTTCGGCATGGCCGGCGCGCCAGCGCTGGCCGCTCCAGCGCCGGTAGTGCAGCAGCGCGCGCACCGCCTCGTCGATGGCCAGCGCGGCCCAGACGCCGGTCAGGCCCCAGCCGAGCCGCACGCCCAGCAGATAGGCCAGCGGGCAGGCCAGCAGCCACAGGCTGATGCCGGTGTAGCTGGAGAATTTGGCGTCGCCGGCGGCGCGCAGCGAAAAGCCGATCACCAGGTTGACGGCCTTGGCCGGTTCCCAGAACAGGCTGATGATCAGCAGCGGCAGCGCCATCGCGACGATGCGCGGGTCGCGCGTGAACAGCGACAGCGCCTGCGCCGCGCCCAGGATCAGGCCCAGGTTGAGCAGCGCGCCCAGGGCCCAGGCTTGCGCGATGCTTTTGTGCACCAGGCGGTTGGCCAGGTCGAACTGGCGCGCGCCGGCCATGTGCGCGATGAAGATCTGGGTGCCGATGGCGATCGCCAGTTCGACCACGACCACCACGGTCAGGCTGGCCTGCACGTAGCTGCGCGCCGACAGCGCCAGCGTGCCGAACGGGACGATCATCGCCATCACCGTGATCTGGCTCAGGTTGAAGTTGATCGGCTCGAGCGACGCCGGCGCGGCGAGCCGCAGGATGGGCCGGGCCAGTTCGCGCGCGGCCGCCGGCGACGCCGGCAATCGCGGCCGGACCGGCAGCCGGGTGAACACGCCGTACAACATCCAGCACATGCCGGCGCAACTGGCGCCGACGGTGGACAGCGCCACGCCCTGCACGCCGTTCAGGCCCAGCGCGTCGATGCCGCGCGAGAACATCAAATTCAGCGCCAGGTTGACCAGCAGCACGCCCAAGGCGCCGGCCATGGCCCAGCGGGTATGCCCGTGGCAGCGCATCAGGCTGGCCATCACGCGGTACATGGTGAGGAACAGCAAGCCGGCCGCGCCCGCCAGCAAATAGTCGGCGGCGTGCACCCGCAGCGCGGGCGCGTAGCCCAGCCAGGCGCCGATGTGCGCGTGCACGGCGGCCACGGCGAGCGCCAGCAGCGCGCCCAGCGCGCCGGCCAGCAGCATGCACACGCCATAGGTGGCCGCCAGCGCGTCGCCGCGGCCGGCGCCGAGCTGGCGGCCGACCACGCCGGTGCAACCCTGGCCGAGCGGAAAGTACATCGCCTCGGCCAGCAGCAGCAGCGGCAGGATGCCGCCGATCGCCGCCGCGACGCCGTCGGAGATGCGGCCAAGGAACAGGAAGTCGGTGAAGGTGAGGATCATGCCCAGCGAGACGTCGAACATGATCGGCCAGGTCACCGACCAAAAACCGCGCTGGAGCAGGGGCTGGTGCCGGGTCATCGCAGCGCTTGGCGGGTGCGCATGGATGGGGCGATCCGCGCGGCGCGCGGCCGCACGGGCGCGCGGGCGCCGTCGGCGTGGGGGCTGAGGATGCGCGGTGCGACCATAGGCAATATCCCATTGTGCGGCGGTCCGGACCGCGTCCATGGGTTTGGAAGCGTTTCCAGATCGTTAAATAAAAAATAACATGTTAGTTAAGGCAATGTCAATAAAATATTATTGCATTGTCATAAAAACCACGGCACGCCCGTGGCGATTGTGAAAATGCCTGTCGCGTATTCGAAAGAAGCGGTTTGCGGTCCTGCCTATAATGACGAAACGTCAGCGGACTCCTGCTGGCCGCCCCACTAACATTGGATGAGGAAATGCCATGAACGCCAAGCTAGATACGACCGTAACGACCCGTCCTGTGACTCGTCAGACCTTTGATGAAGTCCTGGTGCCGACCTATGCACCCGCGGCGATGGTTCCGGTCCGAGGAGCTGGCCTGGACCTGTGGGACCAGAATGGCAAGCACTATCTGGATTTCACGTCCGGCATCGCCGTGGCCTCGCTGGGCCACTGCAACCCGATCGTGGTCGAGGCGCTGACCCGCCAGGCCAACACCCTGTGGCACCTCGGTAACGGCTACACCAACGAGCCGGTGCTGCGTCTGGGCCTGGCGCTGACCGAGGCGACCTTCGCCGACCGCGCGTTCTTCTGCAACTCCGGCGCGGAAGCCAACGAGGCGGCGCTGAAGCTGGCGCGCAAGTACGCGCACGGCAAATTCGGCCCGCACAAGTCGCGCATCATCTCGTGCTACCAGTCGTTCCACGGCCGCACCTTGTTCACCGTGTCCGTCGGCGGCCAGTCGAAGTACACCGAAGGCTTCGAGCCGCTGCCGCCGTCGATCGACCATATCGTCTATAACGATATCGAGGCGGCGCGCGCCGCCATCGGCGACGACGTCTGCGCCGTGATCGTCGAACCGCTGCAAGGCGAGGGCGGCGTGGTCCCGGGCGACAAGGCCTATCTGCAGGAGCTGCGCGACCTGTGCACCAAGACCGGCGCGCTGCTGATCTTCGACGAGGTCCAATGCGGCATGGGCCGCACCGGCGACCTGTTCCACTACATGACCTACGGCATCACGCCGGACGTGCTGACGTCGGCCAAGGCGCTGGGCAACGGCTATCCGATCGGCGCCATGCTGACCACGCACGAACTGGCCAAGACGCTGGGCGTCGGCTCGCACGGCACCACCTACGGCGGCAACCCGCTGGCCGCGACGGTGGCGCTGACGGTGCTCGAGACGATCAACCAGCCGGCCTTCCTGGCGCGCGTCAAGGAAGCCGGCGCCACGCTGCGCGAGACGATGGACAAGCTGATCGCCGACTACCCGCAAGTGTTCGCGCAGGTGCGCGGCGCCGGCCTGCTGCTCGGCATGGTCCTGACCGACGCCTGGAAAGGCCGCGCGAAGGAAATCCAGAAGGCCGCCGAAGGCAACGGCATGATGGTGCTGATCGCGGGCATGGACGTGGTGCGCCTGGCGCCGGCGCTGGTCGTCTCCGACGCGCAGATCGCCGAAGCCGACCGCATCCTGCGCCTGTCGCTGGACGGCATGATCGCCGCGGCCTAGGAAGCACCGGCGGCGGACCTGGTCCGCCGCTTTTCATTCGGGACCCGGCGCATTCCGACGCACCGGGTCCGTATGCGTTGACCCTGCGTTGAATCACCAAGGAGTTCCCATGTATGTAGTCCGTCCGGTCGAACTTGCGGATATCGCCGCCCTCGAGGCGCTGGCCGCGGTGCCCATGCCGGGAGTGCATACCCTACCGAAGACGCGCGAGAAAATCCTCGCCATGATCGAGCGCTCGATCGCGTCGTTCGCCGCGCACGTGGATATCCCGAGCGAGGAGGCGTATCTGCTGGTGCTCGAATCGCTGGCCGATAAAACCATCGTCGGCACCGCCGCCATCTTCGCCGCCGCCGGCTCCAACGGCACCTATTTCTCGTTCCGCAACGACGTGATCCAGCAGGTGTCGCGCGACCTCAATATCAGCCACAGCGTGCACGCGCTGACGCTTTGCTCGGAATTGACCGGCTATTCGCAGCTGTCCAGTTTTTACGTCGGCCAGCGCGAATACGGCACGCCGGAAGCGGCGCTGCTGTCGCGCGCGCGCCTGATGTTCGCCGTGCTGGCGCCGCACCGCTTCTCGGACCGCTTCTTCGTGCCGCTGGCCGGCGTGACCGACGGCGACGGCGGCTCGCCGTTCTGGGACGCGCTGGGCCGCAAGTTCTTCCAGATGGATTTCCTCGACGCCGAGCGCGTGATCGGCGGCGCCCGCAACCGCACCCTGATCGTCGAGCTGATGCCGCACTATCCGGTCTACGTGCCGCTGCTGCCGGGCGACGCGCAGGCGGCCATGGGCCAGATCCATCCGTCGGGCGAGCTGGCGTTCAACCTGTTGACGGCCGAGGGCTTCGAGGCCGACGACTACATCGACATCTTCGACGGCGGCCCGATCCTGCAGGCGCACAAGAATTCGCTGCGCACCTTCAGCGGCGCGCTGCAGCGCCGCGTGAGCACCGCGCCCGAGACGCCGGATCGCGGGCGCGAGCCGCAGCTGCGCTATGCCGTGTCGTCGGGCGCCGAGCATAACTTCCGCGCCGTGATCACGCATTGCGCGTCGCTGGAATCGCAAGTCACCGCCGCGCTGCCGGCCGATGTGCTGGAAGCGCTGCAAGTCGCCGATGGCGACACCGTCATCTGCGTCAGATTATAAGAGTGGACAACCTATGCTAGTAGTACGCGCAATCAAAGCCGACGACCTCGACGCCCTGTATGTGATGGCAACGCAGGTCGGCAGCGGCATGACCACCCTCAAGCCGGACATGAAGATGATGGGCGACCGCGTGGCGATCGCCGTCGCCTCGTTCGCCGAAACCATCCCGCCCGAAAAGCGCGACTACATGTTCGTGATGGAGGACACCGACACGGGCCGCCTGGCCGGCGTGTGCGCGATCAAGGGGGCGGTCGGGCTGAACGAGCCGTTTTATAACTACCGCATCGGCACCCTGGTGCACTCGAGCCGCGAGCTCGATGTGTTCACCCGCATGGAAACGCTGTACCTGTCGAACGACCTGACCGGCAGCACCGAACTGTGCTCGCTGTTCCTGCACCCGGACTACCGAACCGGCAACAACGGCAAGCTGCTGTCGAAGAGCCGCTTCCTGTTCATCGCGCAGTTCCCGCACCTGTTCACCGAAAAGCTGATCGCCGAAATGCGCGGCTACCAGGAGGAGGGCGGCCGCTCGCCGTTCTACGAGGGGTTGGGACGTCATTTCTTCAAGATGGATTTCGACCATGTCGACGACCTGACCGCCGTCGGCAAGAAGTCCTTCATCGCCGAGCTGATGCCGCGCCAGCCGCTGTACGTGGCCTACCTGCCGGAGGACGCGCGCCAGGTGATCGGCAAGGTCCACACCTCGACCGCGCCGGCGCGCCGCCTGCTGGAGCAGGAGGGCCTGTACTTCGAAGGCTACATCGACATCTTCGACGCCGGTCCGGTGCTGCAGGCGCGGGTGTCGGAACTGCGCGCCATGCGCGACAGCACCCTGGCCGAAATCGGTCCGGTCGCCGAGCGCGATGCGGCCTGCGCGCCGGATTCGCCATCGCCGACGCCGGAGCCGATGCTGGTGTCGAACACCACGCTCAGTGATTTCCGCATGATCCTGTCGCAGTCCGTGCCCGTCAACGGCGCGCTGGAGCTGCCCGTCGCGGAGCAGGACGCCCTGTGCTGCAAGGCCGGCGACACCGTCCGCACCCTGACTCTCAATTTGAGGAAGAATCCCCATGTTTAACGCATCGCCCAACGCATCGAACACCGCACTCAGTAACTTCATCAACGGCGAATGGCTGCCGGGCAGCGGCGCCGAAATTTCGACCATCGATCCGTCGAACGGCCAGCAGACCTGGGCCAGCAATGAATCGATGCCGCAAGACGTGGCGCAAGCGTGCGCCGCCGCGCGCGAGGCCTTCGAAGCCTGGGCCCTGACGCCGCTCGATGAGCGCGTCGCCGTCTGCACCCGCTTCCGCGATCTGCTCAAGCAGGACGCCGAGGAGCTGGCGCTGCTGATCTCCGAGGAAGTGGGCAAGCCGCTGTGGGAAGCGCGCACCGAAGTGGCGACGATGGCCAACAAGATCGATATCTCGGTGCAGGCGCACGGCGCGCGCACCGGCGAGTCGCACAACAAGGTCGCCGACGGCGAGGCGGTGCTGCGCCACCGTCCGCACGGCGTGTTCGGCGTGTTCGGTCCGTATAACTTCCCGGGCCACCTGCCGAACGGCCATATCGTGCCTGCGCTGATCGCCGGTAACACGGTGGTGTTCAAGCCGAGCGAATACGCGCCGCGCACCGCCGTCAAGACCGTGCAGCTGTGGGAGCAGGCCGGCGTGCCGAAAGGCGTGATCAATCTGGTCAACGGCGGCCGCGATACCGGCGTCGCGCTGGGCCGGAACCCGCTGCTCGACGGCGTGCTGTTCACCGGCAGCTGCCAGACCGGCTCCGCGCTGCACAAGCAGTTCGGCGGCCGGCCGGGCAAGATGCTGGCGCTCGAAATGGGCGGTAACAATCCGCTGGTGATCTGGGATGCCAAGGACATCGACGCCGCCGTCTTCATGGCGATTTCGTCGGCCTTCATCTCGGCCGGCCAGCGCTGCACCTGCGCGCGCCGCCTGATCCTGCCGACCGGCACGGCGGGCGACGCGATCGTCGCGCGCCTGGTCGACGTGGCCAGCCGCCTGACCATCGGCGCCTCGAATGCCGAACCGGCGCCGTTCATGGGGCCTGTCGTCTCGTCGGCGGTGGCCAAACGCCTGGTGCAGGCGCAGGCGGACATGGTGTCCAAGGGCGGCAAGCTGCTGCTGGAGATGCGCCATCTGGATGCCGCCAGCGGCTTCGTCTCGGCCGGCATCGTCGATGTCACCGCCGCCCAAGGCATTCCGGACGAGGAGTGGTTTGGTCCTTTGCTGCAGGTGATCCGCGTGGCCGATTTCGACAGCGCGATTGAGGCCGCCAACGCCACCGAATTCGGCCTGGCCTCGGCGCTGATCTCCAACGACGAGAACCTGTGGAAGGTCTTCCAGGTGCGCGCGCGCGCCGGCATCGTCAACTGGAACCGCCCGACCACGGGCGCGGCCAGCACCGCGCCGTTCGGCGGCGTCGGCAAATCGGGCAACCATCGCCCGAGCGCCTACTACGCGGCCGACTACTGTGCCTATCCGGTGGCGTCGATCGAAAACAATGTACTTGAAATGCCCGCGAAGCTGTCGCCCGGCATGCACTTCTAAGGATACGAGATGCGCGCACGCGAATTCAACTTCGACGGCCTGGTGGGTCCATCGCATAACTACGCCGGTCTGTCGTTCGGCAATGTGGCGTCGTTCAGCAACGTCAAGAGCGCATCCAATCCCAAGCTGGCGGCGTTGCAGGGCCTGGCCAAGATGCGGGCGCTGGCCGCGCGCGGTTTCGGTCAGGCGTTGCTGCCGCCGCAGGACCGTCCCAACTTCCGCCTGTTGCGCGGCATCGGCTTCAGCGGCAGCGACGCAGACGTGCTGGCGAAGGCGGCGAAGGAAGCGCCGGTGATCCTGGCGTGCGCGTATTCGGCCTCGCCGATGTGGACCGCCAACGCGGCGACGGTCAGCCCGTCCGCCGACAGCGCCGATGGCCGCACCCACTTCACGCCGGCCAACCTGAATAACAAGCTGCACCGCGCCTTCGAGCACGCGCAGTCGGCGCGCTCGCTGCGCGCCATCTTCAAGGACGAGAGGCACTTCGTGGTGCACGATGCGCTGCCAGGCACGCCGGCCTTCGGCGACGAGGGCGCGGCCAATCACACGCGCCTGTGCAAGGACCATGGCAGCGCC
>JBDSKP010000763.1:0-3525 GCA_039916925.1 Duganella sp. | reverse complement strand
GTCGGCCAATCTGAAAGTCGACCTGACCAAGGACATGCTGCTGCGCTTTGCCGCCTCCAAGACCGAGACCCGGCCGACCTTGAGCCAGATGAGCGTGGACAACTGGTACGGCGGCCGCTTCGGCGACGTCCAGACCGGCGGGGGCAACCCCTACCTGAAGCCGATGCAGTCGAAGAACTTCGACGTCTCGTATGAATGGTATCTGTCGAAGACCAACTACGTCAGCGCGGCCGTGTTCATGAAGAAGGTGTCCGATTTCCTCGAGACCACCTTGCAGGACATGCGTATCCCGCAGTTCGACGAAGCGGTGCATGACTCGCGCGTGCGCAACGGCCAGAAAGGCAAGATCAAGGGGATCGAGGTCGCCGGCCAGTACGCCTTCGACGACTCGATCCCTTGGCTGCAGGGCTTCGGCGTATCCGCCAACTACACCTACGTGGACGCCAGCGCCGAGCGCGCGGGCGGCGCCCCGGCGTGCGGTTATCCGGGCTTGTCGCCGCAGTCGTACAACGGCTCGGTGTTCTTTGAGAACACCAAGTTCTCGGCCCGCGTGAGCTACAACTGGCGCAACCACTTCTCGGTCGATTGCGGCGGCGGCAGCACCTTGCCGCGCAACCGCGCGGCCTACGGCCAGACCGACGCCAGCCTGCGCTACAACATCACGCCGGGCATCGCCCTCTACGCCGATTTCATTAATTTGAACAACGCCAGAATGCGCGAGTACGCCAACAGCGAAAGCCAGTTCCTGACCCTCGAAGACGTCGGCCGCCGCGCCAGCGTCGGCGTGCGGATGGCCTTCTAAGCTTCCATCCCAGCGCAAAGGCCGGGGCCCGCATCGTCTGCGGGCCCCGGCCTTTTTTATATTGGAGGTTTAACCGTCGCGGGGGAAGTGCAACGAGCCGCCGCGAATGGCCCGGCGGCGCTCCTTGCGCACCACCTCCAGGCTGTCGACTGGAAAGATTTCCTCGTAAAGAAAATTATCCCGTTCCCAGACGCAAAAGACCGTCGTCGGGGCGACGGACGGATCGTCGTCGTCCACGGTTCCAATGACGAGCATCTCCAATCGCTCGCCTTTTCTTGTGACCAAATCACCGGGCTCCGCTTCCGACATGTGTCCTCCTCATAAAGGCAAGCAACTTCATGGTAGATAGTAACAGGGGCGAGCGCAAGCAAGATTGAGCCGGCGTTGCGGCCGGGCCGCAGGGCCGCGCCTTGGCGCTATCGTGCGCCTTGCGGGGCCAGGCTCGGGGATGAAATGACGCGGACAAGACGACACGGGAGGCGGCGCCGAGATCCTGGGGAAGGCCTGCCGCTTGCCGGTGCGCGATGCGTGCGATGGGGAAGAAAATGCTGCGCGATCTGCACGCCGGCGGTTCCGACGTGGAGCGCTCGGAGACATCGTATCTGGCGCGGGCGGCGACGGTAGCGCAACTGGCGGCGCTGTTGCGCGCGATGATGGGGCGCCCGGAAAACGACGAAGACCAGTCGTGACCGGTCTAGCGGTACAGCAGCCGCGGCGGCTCGGCCGCATAGATTTTCGGCAACAGCGGATGGTCCAGGATGAAGCAGCGGCCGGCGCTGGCCTTCACCTGCCGAATTTCCTTGCTGAAGTAGCGGGCGGTGAGCGCGTCAAGCGAACCGTCGCGTTTGGCCATCGCCAGGCCCACTTCCAGTCGCTCGGCCAGCTTGGGCGCGCTGGCGCTGACGTAGTACACGGTCGGCAACGGGTAATACAGCATCAGCCCCGGCACCAGCGCCAGGTTGGCCGCCAGTTGCTCGTATTGCTTCAACAGAAAGTCCGCTTCGACCACGCTGATCGGCAGGTAGTCGAAGCGCCGATTGTTCAGCATGTCGAGCAAGGTCTCGATGTTGCCGCTGTCGACCACCGGGTAGCCGTTGTGGCGCAGCACCTCCACGTCGACCCAGCCGCGTCCTTGTCCCGCCACCAGGGTTTTCAGCTGCGCGGCGCTGGTGATCGCTTTAAATTTCGGCAAGTCCTGGCTGCGCACGATCAACTGGCGGTAGCCCAGCAGGCCACCGAGCACGGGCGTGCCGATCATCAGGCTGCGCTCAAGGGGATCGTCGGCGTTCAAGTCGCGCCAGGGCCCGGCATGGACGTTGAAGCGCTCGCCGGAATGGATTTCCCGGCGCACGCGCGAGGTGCTCATGGTGTCGCGCACCCGCACCACCGAGTACGGGCCGTAGACGGGCGTGGTCTTGCGCAGCGCCAGCTCGAGCGCGGCGCCCTGATACTGGTCGCGCCGCGGCGTCTTGCCCCAGTCCCAGTAGCGGTAGGCCATCCCGGACGCCGCGCGCGCATCGCGCGCACCCAGGGCCAACGCGGCGAACGCCAGCAGGGCGGTCCTGCGCGGCGTGGTGACCACGGTTGCCGCGGCCGGGTGGAGCTTAAACTTTGATTGCATGGGGAAATTTTAACACCGCGCGTCAATAGTGAACGGGGTGTGGCGGCGACATCAGGCGAATGTTTGCAGCATCCAGCGCAATGTGCTCAGGCGTAGTTCGAAAATCAGCGACTGGGCCAGGTGGGCGCGCTGTTCCAGTTTTGTCATGTTCGGCCGCGCGGCGACGCTGATCAGGACGTCGGCGAGCACGCGGCGGTAGCGCTGGTTTTCGGCGGCGTCGAACAGGTGGGATTGGCGGAAGTAGTTTTCCTTGTGGAAGGCCAGCGATT
Source organism: Duganella sp. (assembly GCA_039916925.1). GTDB lineage: Bacteria > Pseudomonadota > Gammaproteobacteria > Burkholderiales > Burkholderiaceae_D > Rugamonas. Next base: position 833 of record JBDSKP010000763.1, on the reverse strand, counting down.
CGCGCGCCAGCAACGCGTCGTTGGTCGTCAGCGCCGCGTCGTGGTAACGGTAGCGCGCCACGGTGCGGTCCAGGAAGCCGATCCGCGCCGTCTCGGCGAAGCGGTACCACATCGCGATGTCGTCCAGGATGCGGTAACGCACATCGAAGCGCCGGCCGACGATGATCTCGCGCCGGCACACGATCGTTTGCGTGCTCATGCCGGTGTGCAGGCCCGCCATGCAACCCCAGAAGTTTTGGCACCGGTACAGCCCGTCCTCCAGCGGCACCAGGTAGGCCCGCGCCTTGGTCGTGAATCCCTTGTCCGCCAGGTAGCCGCCCCGCGCGTGCCGCGTGTCGCCGAACGGTTCGAAGTCGGCGAAGACGATGTCGAGGTCGGGATATCGTTCGAGGACGCGCGTGGCCTGCTCCAGCTTGTCCGGCAGCAGCAAGTCGTCCTGGTCGCAAAAGGACACGTAGCGGCCGCGCGCCAGCGACAGCCCGACGTTTTTCGGCAGCGCCGGCGCGCCGGAATTGATCGTGGTGGAGACGACGCGCACGCGGGCGTCGCGCGCGGCGTGGGCGGCCGCGATGCCGGCCGAACCGTCGGTCGCGCAATCGTTGACGATGATCAGTTCGAGATCGGCGCAGGTCTGTCGCAGGATGCTGTCGATCGTCGCCGCCAGATAGGCCTCGCCGTTGTAGACGGGCATGATAACCGAGTGTAGTGGCATATCTTCTCCTAGCGGCGGGCCGCCTTCGGAAGCCGGCGGCGCAGCAGCGGACGCGCCGCCATCAGGTCCGGCTTGATCTCATGGTTGAGCAGGACGATCGCGGCCGTCCAGCAGGCGAGCG
>JBDSKP010000762.1:0-1629 GCA_039916925.1 Duganella sp. | reverse complement strand
CGCTGATCGTGATCCTGAACGAGAAGCTCGAAGAGATCTACGAGGACGAATCGCTGATCGAATGGCTGCAGCACGCCGACGATGTGCTCAACAACGCCGTCGCCGGTATCGCCGAGATCATCAACGTGCCGGGCCACATCAACGTCGACTTCAACGACGTCAAGACCATCATGGGCGAGCAGGGTAAGGCCATGATGGGCACCGCGACCGCGTCGGGCATCGACCGCGCGCGCATCGCGGCCGAACAGGCGGTGGCCTCGCCGCTGCTGGACGGCGTCGACCTGTCGGGCGCGCGCGGCGTGCTGGTCAACGTGACCGCCAGCCGTGGCCTGAAGGGTAAGGAGATCAAGGAAGTGATGGCGGCGGTGCGCGCCTTCGCCGCGCCGGACGCCTCGATCGCCCAGGGTATCGCCTACGACGACACGATGGGCGACGAGATCCGCGTCACCGTGGTGGCGACGGGCCTGGGCAAGAACAAGAAGCACGTGCAGCTGGTGCCGCAGCAGTTGCTGCGCACCGGTACCCACAACGGCCCGATGATGCCTTCGGGCGCGCTGGGCGGCGCGGCGTCGGCCGGCGTGTCGATGGGTGCGACCGGCGGCATGGGCGGCGGTGGCGCCCCGGCCTTCGACGGCATGAAGGCGCCGGCGGTATGGCGTCGCGAGTCGGCCTCGGAGCAGGTGCGCGCGATGGAGAAGAACGGCATGGAGACGTACGACATTCCGGCCTTCCTGCGCAAGCAGGCGGACTAAGAGTCGCTTACGCCATCCCGCACGACTGTGCAGGATGGCGTGGCTTCAGGCATACTGTGCGTTCTATGCCGGGACGAGCCGCGCTTGTCGCGGCTTTTTCACGTTCACTACCCAACAAAAGGAGTCCACTATGACCATCAAGATTGGCGATACCCTGCCGGAAGGCACCCTGTCCGAATTCATCGAAACCGAAACCGAAGGCTGCTCGCTCGGCCCGAACACGTTCAACGTGCAAGACTTGGTCAAGGGCAAGAAGATCGCGATCTTCGGCCTGCCGGGCGCCTACACCCCGACCTGCTCGGCGCAGCACGTGCCGGGCTACGTCAAGCACGCCGCCGACCTGAAGGCCAAGGGCGTCGATGAAATCTGGTGCATCTCGGTCAATGACGCGTTCGTCATGGGCGCCTGGGGCCGCGACCAGAAAGCCACCGGCACCGTCCGTATGATGGCCGACGGCAATGCCGCTTACAGCAAGGCACTGGGCCTGGACGCCGACTTCAGCAAGCACGGCATGGGCACGCGTTCGCAGCGTTACTCGATGCTGGTCGAAGACGGCGTCGTCAAGCAGCTGAACGTGGAGCAGGGCGGCAAGTTCGAAGTGTCGAACGCCGAGACGTTGCTGGGCCAGGCGTAAGCCGGTTCGACGTGACGCAGTGAAGAGAGGCGCCGGAGACGGCGCCTTTTTTTTAACCCGCACGGCCAAGCGGGGTCGGACCCCACTGGGTCCGACCCCTAAGCGGCGACGCTCGCGCACCGCTAAACGCATGCGGGGTAAGCGTGGACCATTCGTGCTATCTAATAAATCCCGCCGGCGTTGGGTGTAGCCGTGAACAGCGTCGAGTCGATCGTGAACGAGCAGTCGGGCCGCACGTCGAAG
>JBDSKP010000761.1:0-4358 GCA_039916925.1 Duganella sp. | reverse complement strand
GAACAGCACGCTCACGCCGCCGTCGCCGCCGCGCTTCCGCACCCGATACACGGTGCCGGCGTCCGACGGTTGGCTATCGAGCAGATACAGGTTGCCGGCCGCGTCACTGGCCATGGCCACGACATAGGGGATGACGCTGCCCTCGGGCATGGACAGCGTGGCGACCTGGCCGTCCGCGGCGACGTGGCGCAGGCGGTAACGGAAGGCGCCATCGAACACGGTATCGGCCGGTCCCGCGTCGAACACGTAGAAGCCGCCTTGCTGATCGGCCTGGAGGCTGCGGATCGACGCAAAGCGCGCCGCCGCGCCGGCGCCGTCGAGGATGAACTGTGACGAGATATTGCCGGCCAGTAAGGTCAAGCCGGCGGTCAGCGGGCCGGGGGCCAATTGCAGCACGATGTTTTTGCTCAGGCTGCCCGAGGTCGCCGTGATGGTGACGCTGGTGGCCGCGCCGATACTGCCCAGCGCCGGCGGCAAATAACTGACCGTGGCGCCGGTGGCGGCCGACAGCGTGCCGGCGCTGCCGGCGGCCAGGGACCAGCTGACCGTGCCGGGGCCGTTCAGGCCGGCCGTCAAGGTGACGGCGGCGGCGCCCGCGGTGACGGTGGTGGTGGCCGCGCCGATCGTCAGCTCGCTGGCGGTCGCCGCCGGCGGGGCGTCACTGCCGCCGCCGCAGGCGGCCAGCGCGGCGGCCACAAGCAGGGCACAAAAGGCGCCGCGCAGCGGCATCGGGGATTTGCGGATAAGCATGTTTTTTCCTCGTTGTTTGGGAGTGTCGATCGGGTGATGCGGTGTAGCTGACGCATAGTGCAGTAAAACTTGTCGCGCAATATTCACCGATTGTCACGATGGTGGTCGCAACTGGTACTTTGCGCCGATTATTTCGGCGTCACCAGCTTGACGATCGCTTCGTTGCCGAAGGTGCGGCCGTTGCTGACAATGAGCGCGTAGCTGGCCGGCCCGGTGCGCACCAGGCCGTACGCCTGGGGTGTCATCATTGCCAGCGCCCCGGGCAGTGCGCGGACGTTGGCGATGACGCGCTCTGCGCCGGTGGGGCCGGTTTGAACGATGGTGCCGGCGCCGTTGTCGACGCGGTAGGTGTTGCCGTTCTGGTCCGCGCTGAGCGAGGCCGGCAGCGCGGCGATGGTGCCGACCTCGCCCGCCGGCGTCACCTTGCGCACCACCGCGCCGTCCTTGTCGAGCAGGTAGAGGTTGTCGTCGGCGTCGATGCCGGCGATCTCCGGCGTCAGGAAGCGGGCGGCGGCGCCCTTGCCATCGACCAGGTCGGCCGTGTGCGCGCCGGTAGCGCCGGCAAACACCGTCATCGCGCCATACGGCGTGATCTTGAACACGGCTCGGGTGCCGGCGCTCGCGCCGCCGGCGGTGGCGTCGAAGTAGGTGGCGACATAGAGATTGCCGGCGCGGTCGGCGGCCACGCCGCGCGGGATCGACACTTTGCCGGTGTTGCCGTCGGTATCGGCCTTGCCGAACCAGGTGTGCTGGGCGCAGGACGCGAGCGTACCGACCACGTTGTCGGTGCCGATCTTGCGCAGCGACAGACCCAGTCGCTGGGTCTGGGTCAGCCGGCAGGTGCCGGCCACGTACAGGTTGCCACCCAGGTCCGAAGTCACTTGCCGCGATTCCCGGAACCGCGCGGCGGCCAGTGGGCCGTCGGTCTCCGGCTCCAGGCTATCGGGGTCGAGGCGGCCGCTGATGATCGACAGGCCGGCCGGGCCCGGGTCGGGGAACACGGTCAGGATCACGGACCGGCTCACGCCGGCGGCGGTGGCCGTCACCGTCACCTGGGTATTGGCGGCCACCGCCGCCGGCGGCACATAGTTGACGCCGGCCCCGCTGGTGGCCGACAGGCTGCCGACGGCGCCCGCCGCCAGCGTCCAGGCGACGGCGCTGTTGTCGGAGGCGCTGGTGGTCAGCGCCAGCGCCTTGCCGCCGGCCAGCGTCTGGCTTTGCGCGCCGCCCAGCGTGATGGTGGCCTCCGACTTGGAGGGGGTGTCGGCGCCGCCGTCGCCACCGCCGCCGCAGGCGCTGAGCGTGGAGGCGAGCGCGGTGCTCATGAGCGCCGCGCGGAATAGATGGCTAACGATGTTGTGCTGCATGCAGACCTCTTGGTTGTGCGCGATGCCGGGCCGGGGGACTGGCGTTGCGATATGCATATCATTGTGACATAAACAAGGCCCAAATAGGCGCGCGGCATGACATTGCGCAAAATATTGCTATATCTGAAGATGCGTCTTGGTATGATTTGCACATAATAGGAAGGGTCCAGCCCGGCCTCAACTCAGGAGACAAATCGCATGAAATTGACACCCCTCGGCAAGATGATAGCGGCCGCAGCCATGATGATGTCCACCGGCGCCCAAGCGCAGGACGTGGTCCGCCTTGGCAACCTCAAGTTCGCCCACTACGGCGCCGTCGCCTATATAAAAGAGATCGCGCCCAAGTGCGGCATCAAGGTCGAGGAGCATATCTTCGCCAAGGGGCTGGACGTGATGCAGGCGATCATCGCCGGCGAGCTCGACGTGGGCACCACGGCGTCCGAGGCGGCCATCTCCGGGCGCGCCGGCGGCGCGCCGATCTTCGTCGTGGCCGGCTTCGCCAAGGGCGGCGCGCGGCTGGTCGGGCGCACCGACCTCAACCTCAAGACCGTCAAGGACCTCAAGGGCAAGCGCGTCGGCGTCACCCGCGGCGGCATCCAGGAGGTGCTGCTGCTGGCCGAGCTGCAAAGGAACGGCATGAGCTTTTCCGACCAGCCGGGCAAGGACGTGCAACTGGTGTTCCTGGCCTACGCCGACCTCAACCAGGCGCTGCTGGGCAAGAACATCGACGCCATGATGCAATCCGAGCCGCAGTCGTCGCAAAGCATCAACAAGGGCTTCGGCGCCGAGATCATCAAGCCCTACGACACGCCGATCGGCGAGCCGGTGCGCACCATGGTCATGACCGAGAAGTTCTACAAGGAGCGGCGGCCGGTGGCCGAGAAGTTCATGAACTGCTTCGTGCAGGCGACCAAGACCTTCATCGAGAACCGCGCGCTGGCCGAGAAGTACGTGCGCGAGGTGGTGTTCAAGGGCCAGATCACCAAGGACGATTTCGACGACGCCATCGGCAACTCGCCGTACAGCTACGACATCACCCCCGAGCATATCCAGACCACCACCGACGTCATGGTCAAGACCGGCGTCGGCCGCATGAGCAAGCCGCCGCTGGCCAAGGACTGGGTCAAGACCGACCTGCTCGACGCGGCCAAGAAAAACCTGGGCGTGAAGTAAATGGCCGCCAACTCCTCGTGGCGGCAGGCCGCCGTCGGCATGATCGTGCCGGCCGTGGTCATCGCGCTGTGGCAGGCGGTGGCGATGCTGGGCTGGGTCAATCCGCAGGTGCTGCCGTCGCCGCTGGCGGTGGTGGAAAAGTGGATCGCCTACCTGCTGCCGCTGCAGCCGTACGACCCGGCCGCCGGCGGCTGGCTGTCGTGGGCCGTCTCCGGCGAATTGATCACCGATTCGATCGGCAGCCTGTATCGGGTGGTAGTCGGCTTTGTCATCGGCGCCGGGCTGGCGCTGCCGATCGGGCTGGCGATGGGCGCCAAGCAGCGCGTGTACGACTGGCTCAATCCGCTGGTGCAGCTGCTGCGGCCAATCCCGCCGATCGCCTATATTCCGCTGTCGATCCTGTGGTTCGGTCTTGGCAATCCGCCGGCGGTGTTCCTGATCGCGCTCGGCGCGTTCTTCCCGGTGCTGATGAATACCATCGCCGGCGTGCGCCAGGTCGATGGCATCTACCTGCGCGCGGCCCGCAACCTGGGCGCCACCGGTAGTACGCTGTTCATCCGCGTGATCCTGCCGGCCGCCGTGCCGTACATCCTGTCCGGTGTGCGGATCGGCATCGGCACCGCCTTCATCGTGGTGATCGTCTCCGAGATGATCGCGGTGAACAACGGCCTCGGTTTCCGCATCCTCGAAGCGCGCGAGTACTTCTGGTCCGACAAAATCATCGCCGGCATGATCAGCATCGGCTTGATCGGGCTGGCCATCGACGTTGGCATGAACAAGTTGAACAACCATCTGCTGCGCTGGCACCGCGGCCTGGAAAACTAATCATGAAGCTGATAAATCAATGAAGCTGATAACTCAATGTCGGGAGACCCGGTGAGCGCTACCCATATCGTTGTATCGAATGTCGGCAAGGTGTTCCAGACCGCGGACCGCGAGCTGGTGGCGCTCAAGGATATTAATCTGGAGATCCCGCAGGGGCAGTTCGTCTGCCTGCTGGGGCCTTCCGGATGCGGCAAATCGACCTTGCTCAACGCGGTGGCCGGCTTCGCGCTGCCCACCAGCGGC
>JBDSKP010000760.1:0-5207 GCA_039916925.1 Duganella sp. | reverse complement strand
GGTGCCAGCAAAGTGCTGGTGGTTGGCGCCGGCCGCCTGACCGAGCCGACGCGCAGCGCCGCCGAAAAAAGCGCGGCCCGCTATCCGAGCCTGGCGCAGATCGCTGGCCACGCGATGTCATCGATCTTCCTCGATTCGCTGGCGGTCGATATCGAACGTCTCGAGCGCGTCAACAAGACCTTGTCGATGCTGCCCGAGGAGCTGCTGCACAAGACGCCCCTGAAGCCGGTCAAGCTGCTGGTGATTGCGCCGTCCGAACGGCTCGACGACATCGCCAGCCGCCATATCGCCAGTTTGCCGGCGCCGATACGCACCATGTTGTCTGGAATCGGCGCGACCGAAACACGCGGCGCGGCGCTGGCCTCGTATTTATTGTTCGAATCGACTTATACTTGCGAATTGATCCGCCTTGGTCAGCGCGACACTCAGGCGCGTAAGGACGACGTGCTGGCCTTCTTTGAATCCTGACCACCGATCGCGGGACCGTTTTGCCGTTTTTTAGACGCTTATTCCGACCCTTGTTCCGACGGGGCTGTCGACGCTCGCCGGGCCACCTGCTGGCGCCGGCCCTGCTGCTGTGGGGGCTCGCCATGGCCGCCGCATGGGCCGGCGCGCCGCCGCGCACCTTGCGCTTCGAGCAGCTCAGCGTCGAGCACGGACTGGCGCAGGAATCGGTGTTGGCCATCGTCCAGGACACACAGGGTTTCATCTGGCTCGGCACCCAGGCCGGCCTGACGCGCTTCGACGGCTACCGCACCGTCACCTACAAGAGCGCCGTCTCCGATCCCAACAGCCTGGTCGACAACTGGGTGCGCGTGCTGCACGTCGACGGCAGCGGCCGGATGTGGGTCGGCACCGACGGCGGCCTGGATCTGTACGATCCGGCCACGCGCCATTTCACCCACTTCGCGCCGCAGGAGCCGGGGCAGCGCGGCAACGGCAACCGCCACGTGCGCGCCATCGTCGACGATGGCCTGGGCGGCCTGTGGGTGGCCAGCGCCGACGGCCTGCACCACTTCAACCCCGCCACCAGGCGCTTCACCAGCTGGCACCACGACGCCGCCGACACCGGCAGCCTGGCCAACGACCATGTCAACGCGCTGGCGCGCGACGCCACCGGGCGCCTGTGGGTGGCCACCGCCACCGGCGTCGACATGCTGGCGCCGGGCGCGGCGCACTTCCGGCACTACACGCTCGACGCCGGCGGCGACAGCCGCTTCAACGCGGTGCTGTCGCTGCAGGTCGACAGCGCGCAGACGCTGTGGGTCGGCACCATGGGCGGGCTGGAACAATGGCGCCTGCTGGGCGTCGAACCGCAGCGACGCCGGCTCGGCGAGCGCGAAGGCATCAACCCCGGGGTCAGCATCACGACGCTGTACGAGGACGTCGAAAACCAGATGTGGATCGGCACCCAGGCCGACGGCTTGTTCCGTTGGCTGCCGGCGGAAAACCGGCTGACCCAGTACCGCCACCAGTTCAGCGACAGCCACAGCGTGGCCGACAACCAGATATCGTCGCTGTTCCGCGACCGCGTCGGCACCTTCTGGGTCGGCACCTGGAACGATGGCGTCAGCCGCGTCGACATGGGCAGCGGCGGCTTCGCGCGCATCGTGCGCCAGTCCGACATGCTCAACTCCGTGTCGGACAACAAGGTGCGGGCGATCGTCTCCGACGGCGGCACGCGCCTGTGGCTGGGCAGCAGCGGCGGCTTGAACCTGTACGATCCGGTCACCGGCGAGAGCCGGGTGTGGCGCCACGATCCGCGCGACCCCAATAGCCTGAGCGACGACCAGGTTAGCGCGCTGCTGCGCGAAAAGAACGGCAACATGTGGATCGGCGGACGGGCCGGGGTCAACCACCTGAACCCGGCCACCGGCGCGATACGGGCGCTGTCGTTCATGCGCGGCGACGCCGCCAGCGACACGGTGCGCAACATCGTCGCCGACCGCGCCGGCATGCTGTGGGTGGCCAGCCGGGGAGGGCTGCACCGGCTCGACCCGCGCACCATGGACGTGCGTACCTTCCGCCACAATCCGTCCGACGGCGCCAGCCTGGCCGACAACGTGGTGCGGCCGATCCTGGAGGACCGCCGCGGCCAGCTGTGGATCGGCACCTTCAACGGTCTCGATCTGATGGACCGCAAGACGGGGCGCTTCCGCCACTTCCGGCGCGACGCCGCCGATCCGCTGAGCCTCAGTCACGACGAGGTGCACTGCCTGTACGAGGACGCGCGCGGCACGATATGGGTCGGCACGGCGGCGGGCCTGAGCCGGATGGAGGTGGCGCCCGACGGCGCGATCCGCTTCCGCCGCTACCTGCGCAAGGACGGCATCGCCGACGACGCCATCGCCTCGATCCTGCCCGACAACGCCGGCAACCTTTGGCTGAGCACCAACAGCGGCCTGTCGCGGTTGAACATCGAGACGGGCTTGGTGCGCAACTACACCGGCGCCGACGGCACCATCGAGGGTGCCTATTTCGACGGCGCCGCGCTGCGCACGCCGGACGGCACGCTGTACTTCGGCGGCTTTAACGGCATCACCGCGTTTTCGCCGGACGACGTGCGCGAAAACAGCGTGGCGCCGACGGTGGCGATCACCGACTTCCAGATCTTCAACAAGTCCGTCAGGGCCGGCCAGGGCGAGCATCCGAAGGTGCTGACGACGGCGATCGAGCACACCGGCGCGCTGACATTGAACGAAAACGATTCGGTGTTCTCGCTGGAGTTCACGGCGCTGCACTACGCGGCGCCGCAGCGCAACCGCTTCGCCTACCAGCTGCAGGGTTTCGACGAGGACTGGGTGGTCACCGACGCCACCAAGCGCTTCGCCACCTACACCAACCTGGACCCGGGCAGCTACACGTTCCGCGTCAAGGCCGCCAACAAGGACGGCATCTGGAACGACAACGCGGCCACCCTGGAGATCACCATCCTGCCGCCGATCTGGAAAACCTGGTGGTTCCGCGGCCTGATGGCGGTGCTGCTGCTGGGGGCCGCCCACGCGGCCTATCACGCGCGGGTGCGCAGCCTGCGTCGCCAGCAGCAGCGGCTCGAGCAACTGGTCGGCGCGCGCACGGTGGAGGTCGAGCATAAGAACCTGCTGCTGCAGCGGCAGAAGCGCGAGTTGGAGCTGCGCCGGCTGGAGGCCGAAACCCAGCGCGCGGAGGCCGAACAGCGCCGCATCGACACCGAGCGCCAGAAAAAGGAAGTCGAGCGGCAGAAGGAAAACGTCGAGCAGGCGCACCGCAACATCTCGGTGCTGAGCGAACTGGGACGCGAGTTGAGCGCCACGCTGGACATGGAGACGTCGATGCGCACCTTGTACCGCCACGTCCACCACCTGATGAACGCGCAGATATTCGGCATCGGTTTCGTGCGCGAGGAGGACGGCGTGATCGACTTCCCGTTCGCCATCGAGGGCGGGGTGCGCACGCTGCCCTATCAGCGTCGGCTCGACCAGCCCAACCAGCTGGCCGTGTGGTGCCTGACCGAGCGCCAGCCCATTTTCATCAACGACTTCCACGCCGAGTACCGCGACTATATGGACGAATCGGGCCTGGAGTCGTTGGTGCCGTGCGTGCGCGAGGACGGCGTGCCGGTGAACTGGGCCAGTTCGATGATGTACGCGCCGCTGGTGGTGGGCGACCGCGTGGTCGGACTGCTGTGCGTGCAGAGCACGGAGCGCAATAGCTACCAGCGGGTGCACATGGACATGCTGCAGACGCTGGCCTCGCCCGCGGCGGCCGGCCTGGACAACGCGCGCGCCTACCAGCAGCTGGAGGAGGCGCTGCAGACGCTGCGCCAGACGCAGGATCAACTGCTGCTGCAGGAGAAGCAGGTGCGCCTGCACACCGAGGAGCTGGCGCTGGCCAACCGCGCCTTGCAGGACAACGACGAACGCCTGCGCCTGGCCAAGCGCAAGGCGGAGGACGCGACCCGGCAGAAATCCGAGTTCCTGGCCAATATGAGCCACGAGATGCGCACCCCGCTGGCCGGCGTGATCGGCATGCTGAGCTTCGCGCTGCGCGACGGTCGCCTGCAGGAGAGCACGCGCGAGCAGATCCTGCGCGGCCAGGCCAACGCGCAGTCGCTGCTGTCGATCATCAACGACCTGCTCGATTTCTCGAAGATCGAGGCGGGCAAGCTGACCATCGAGAACATCGACTTCTCGCTGTCGGCGGCGGTGCGCAACGTCGTCGGCCTGTTCGAGGAACAGGCGGCGGCGCACAGCGTCGGCTTCAGCGTGGAATTCGGCGAGGGCCTGCCGCAGTTCGTGGTCGGCGATCCGACCCGCTTGCGCCAGGTGCTGGTCAACCTGGTCGGCAACGCCTTCAAATTCACCCAGCACGGCTCGGTCATGATGCGCGTCGAGCGCGTGCCGCGGGACGCGCGCGGGGATGCGCACGAGGAGCGGCGCGCGCGGGCCGGCCACAAGGGGGCGCTCAACCACATCCGCTTCACCGTCGCCGACACCGGCATCGGCATCGAGGCCGACGCCATTCCGCGCCTGTTCCAGCAGTTCGAGCAGGCCGACGCCTCGACCACGCGCCGCTACGGCGGCACCGGCCTGGGCCTGGCGATTTGCCGCCAGTTGGTGGAGCTGATGGGCGGCGACATCAACGCCGTCAGCACGCCGGGCCAGGGCAGCGTGTTCTCGTTCGAACTGCCGCTGGCGAACGGCATGCCGCCGCCGCTGGTGCCGCACCTGCCGCGCGAGCCGCACAGCCACCAGCTCAAGGTGTTGTGCGCGGAGGACTTCCCCACCAATCAGATCATCATCCGCATGATGCTCGAGGACCTGGGCCACAAGGTGGACATCGCCGCCAACGGCGCGCTGGCCGTCAAGGCCTGTTCGCTGACGCGCTACGATTTGATCCTGATGGACGGACGCATGCCGGAGATGGACGGCGCCAGCGCCACGCGGCTGATCCGCTCCGGCGGCACCGAGGAGTCGCCGGTGCGCGACCAGGAGTTGATGATCATCGCGCTGACCGCCAACGCCAGCGAGGAGGACCGCAGCCGCTACCTCGCCTCCGGCATGGACGATTTCCTGACCAAGCCGATCGACGAGGACAAGCTGCATTTCCAGCTGAGCCGCGCGATCGAGCGCCAGCTGCAGCGCGGCGTGCAGCTGCCGCGCATGGCGCCGCGCCGCTTTGCGGCCGTCGGCACGCCGGAACTCGACGCCATGTTCGGCGTCGAGCCG
>JBDSKP010000759.1:0-3120 GCA_039916925.1 Duganella sp. | reverse complement strand
ATGGATTACTCCTTCAGGGTTTCGATGATGCCACTGTACGCCTTCCAGCGGTGGGAAGGTCAATAGAAACGGCGTCGTACGGGAATATCACCCCATCCTGCCCGCGTTCCAGGACTCCCGAGGAGAGCAGGGCGACGATATCGGCATCGACGCTGCCAATATCCCGGCCGACGCGGCGTGCAATGTCCGTGGTTGATACAGGTCCGGCGCCGCAAAGCAGCTTCACGATCTGTCGGCGCCGGGGCGTGAGGATGTCGCGCATCGACTCAGGCGTCGCGAAGGCGATGGTCGCGGCGGTCTCCGCTACGCCCGACTTCCAGGCGCGTGCAAAACCGGCCAAGCTATCATCCAGCGATTGAACTCTAAGGATAGCTGTTTTCATGATTCCACCTTTCGACGTCTAAATAAAAATCTATGATCAGCTGTTCCAAGGACCGAAACTGATAGGTGAGCTCGCTCGAACCGTAGTGGCGGTGGTCGCCTTTGGAAAGTTCGTTGTCATACCGAACCACGCATTTGTTGTTGACGACATATGCAAGTCGGTATTTGTGCCCGTGCGCATAAGTTCTGACGGCATGAGGTAGCTTCCAAATAACGAGTTCTGCAAATGCATGTGATGACATAATGACGCGGCTCTTGTGAACCAAGGTCGCCTTTTGCTTAGTCATCCTGCTCTCGCCAAGTGTAGTTGTCAATTGAATCGACGTTGGCAGAGCCGTCTCACGGACGTTTAGATATAGGTCAGATTTCGGGGCTTTACATTTCTGAAGGGTACTACCGTGTCTGTTCCGTAACGAACCCCTTGCCCTCCTTCACATATTTATATGGTACCATATAAGGTTTTCATAAAATTGACGCCTAGTGATGAAATCGATAATCTTTTGCACAAGTTATATAAAAGACGCCGAGGCGTGGCAAGACCGATATAAGAGCTGGCTCGATTATTATCAAGACGTTCCTATTGATGCCATGAAGCGGGTCATGATTGACGACGGATCGCCATTCTTGCCGCCCGCTGAAATCATCAAGACGGTTTCGAACACCGCGCCGTTGGCGGCGGAATCGGATCCGAATCTCATCATTCGATTCGATAATAATTTGGGCCGGCAGAGTATTAAGGATTATCCCGGCTGGTGGCGCAGCTTCCTGCAATCGATTGATGTGGCCAGGGAATTGGGCGCGGATAAAATCATTCATATCGAGTCGGATGCGTATATATTAAGTCCCCGGTTGGTCGATTTTATTAACCAGACCCAAACCGGATGGCATGTCTTGTGGACCCTGTATAACGATTTCCCGGAGACGGCGATCCAGGTGATTTGTCGCGATCAGTTCGAGAGTTTTGAAAATTTCAAGAAGACAAATCCATCATTGCATTTCCCGGATATGGCCGAACACGTACTGCCTTTCACGGCGGTGAACCGCGAATTCAAGGGCGATCGCTACAGCGAGTTGCAGCGCAATCGGGCAGGGATACTCCGTTCGAAGAAATTTAATTTTCTTCGATTGATTAATTGGGAGTTCTTCACCGTGCCGGTTCCCGCGGACGCGGACTTCGCGACCCAGGGCGTGAGCCGCCAGCGTCTGGCGTTTCGGCGCGACGGATAATCCACGCCGCACCAGCGTCAAGTCTCCGGCGGATCGTCCAGCCGGGCCAGGTCGAGGCTGACCATGGCCCAGATGCCGTCGGCATAGTCCGGCTCGCGCGACAGATGCTCCACTTCCGACGGTTTGATCTCGAAAGCCTTGCCCTGTTCCACCAACTGGCCGACGTGGCCGTAGATGGCCTTGGTGGCGTTGCTCATCGCTTTGTCCACCGTCTCGCCGGTGGTCACGCAGCCCGGGATGTCCGGCACGGTCACCCCGTAGCGACTGCCTTCACGCTTTTGGATCACGATAGGGATGTCCATGGTCTTACCTCAGCTGTGGTCGAAAAGGCAGGCGAAATCAATGACTTGGATCATAGTGTCATACAGGATGCCACAGGATTCAAGAACTTTCGTGGATCAATACGCTTTACTTGTGCATAGGTTGGATGGCGGAAACTGTTTGCCATAAAAGAAGCCCCGCCGGCATCGCTGCGGGCGGGGCTAACAGGTACGTGTTTATTTTACTACATTATTACAGTACGTCGCTGGCGTGGTCGGCCAGGCGCGAGCGTTCGCCGCGCGCCAGCGTTACGTGGCCGCTGTGCGACCAGCCCTTGAAGCGGTCGACCACGTAGGTCAGGCCGCTCGAGCCCTCGGTCAGGTACGGCGTGTCGATCTGCGCGATGTTGCCCAGGCAAAGGATCTTGGTGCCCGGACCGGCGCGCGTGACCAGCGTCTTGACCTGCTTCGGCGTCAAGTTCTGCGCCTCGTCGATGATCAGGAACTTGTTGACGAAGGTGCGGCCGCGCATGAAGTTGAGCGACTTGATCTTGATGCGCGAGCGGATCAGGTCCTGCGTCGCCGCGCGGCCCCATTCACCGCCGTCCGAGTCGGACTTGTTGAGCACTTCGAGGTTGTCGTCGAAGGCGCCCATCCACGGCGACATCTTCTCTTCCTCGGTGCCCGGCAGGAAACCGATGTCCTCGCCGACCGGCACCGTCACGCGGGTGACGATGATTTCGTTGTAGAGCTTGGTTTCCAGCACTTGCGCCAGGCCGGCGGCCAGGGCCAGCAGGGTCTTGCCGGTACCGGCCTGGCCCAGCAGGGTGACGAAGTCGCACTCCGGATTCATCAGCAAGTTCAAGGCGAAGTTCTGCTCGCGGTTGCGGGCGGTGACACCCCACACATTGTTCTTGTTGTGGCTGAAGTCGCGCAGCGTCTGCAGCACGGCGGTCTTGCCGTTGATCTGCTTGACCTGGCCGTAGAACGGCGCTTCGCCATTCTTGGGCTCAAGGAAGATGAACTGGTTGACCAGCAGCGACGGCACGAACGGGCCGGTGACGCGGTAGTAGGTCGAGCTGACGCCGCCCTTGTTCTCCTGCCACGATTCCATGTCCTTGCCGTGCTTGTTCCAGAAGTCGTCCGGCAGCTGGACGATACCCGAATACAGCAGGTCGGTGTCTTCCATCACATGGTCGTTGAAGTAATCCTCGGCCGGCAGGCCCAGCGCGCGCGCCTTGATGCGCATGTT
>JBDSKP010000758.1:0-3212 GCA_039916925.1 Duganella sp. | reverse complement strand
AAAAAAAACAGGGGGAAAAGCTTCCGCTTTCCCCCCTGCCTGACGACCCGGACCGATCGCCAGCGGGCTAGTACAGCACCACCGAGCGGATCGATTCACCGCTCTTCATCAGGTCGAAGCCTTCGTTGATGCGCTCGAGCGGCAGGCGGTGGGTGATCAGGTCGTCGATGTTGATCTTGCCGTCCATGTACCAGTCGACGATCTTGGGCACGTCGGTGCGCCCGCGCGCGCCGCCGAAGGCCGAACCCTTCCACACCCGGCCCGTGACCAGCTGGAACGGCCGGGTGGAGATCTCCTGCCCCGCCGCCGCCACGCCGATGATGATCGACTGCCCCCAGCCCTTGTGGCAGCACTCGAGCGACTGGCGCATCGTGGTGGTGTTGCCGATGCACTCGAAGCTGTAGTCGGCGCCGCCGTCGGTCAGCTGGACGATCGCGTCGACGACGTTTTCCACCTCGGTCGGGTTGATGAAATGGGTCATGCCGAACTTGCGCGCCATCTCCTGGCGCGCCGGGTTGATGTCGACGCCGATGATCTTGTCGGCGCCGACCATCCGCGCCGCCTGGATCACGTTCAGGCCGATGCCGCCCAGGCCGAACACGACGACGTTGGCGCCCGCCTCCACCTTGGCGGTGAACAGCACCGCGCCCACGCCCGTGGTCACGCCGCAACCGATGTAGCAGACCTTGTCGAACGGCGCGTCCTCGCGGATCTTGGCCAACGCGATTTCCGGCACCACGATATAGTTGGAGAAGGTCGACGTGCCCATATAGTGGTAGATCGGCTTGCCGTCGATGGAGAAGCGGCTGGTGGCGTCCGGCATCAGGCCGCGCCCCTGGGTCGAGCGGATCGACTGGCACAGGTTGGTCTTTTGCGACAGGCAGAATTTGCACTGGCGGCATTCCGGCGTGTACAGCGGGATGACGTGGTCGTCCTTCTTGAGCGATTTGACGCCGGGGCCGACGTCGACGACGATGCCGGCGCCCTCGTGGCCGAGGATGGCGGGGAAGATGCCTTCCGGATCGGCACCGGACAGCGTGTAGTAATCGGTATGGCAAATGCCGGTGGCCTTGATCTCGACCAGCACCTCGCCCTCGCGCGGTCCGCCCAGCTCCACTTCCTCGATCGTCAGCGGCTGGCCCGCTTGCCATGCAATGGCGGCTTTGGTTTTCATTGTTCGTCCTCTGGCTGTTGTACGGGAGACCGGAACGGCGAACCGTTCCGGTGACCCGTCATGATAGCAAGCCGGGGGCCAAACGGGGATATCGCCGCCTATTGCGGCTCGACCGGCATCGCCGGGCCGATCGCCAGCAGGTCCGACACCGTGCGCCACAGCTGGCGCGGCGACGTCCAAGGCTTGGGCAGGAAGCAGCCGCCGCCGGCCAGGTGGCGTTCCGGGTGGCGCGCCGAGTACAGCAGCACGCGCGCGCCCGACTGGTGCTGGTGCAGGCTGTGCAGCAGCGCGCCGCCGTCGCCGTCCGGCAGGTCCGGATCGATCACCACCAGCGCGAACTGCTCGCGGCGCAGCAGCTCGCTGGCGGCGGCCAGCGTCGCCACGTGGGTCACCTGGGTTTCCGGCACCAGCAGCGTGGCCAGCACCAGCGCGGCGTCGGCGTCGGCGTCGATATGCAGCACGCGCGGCGCGGCGGCGTAGATGGAAAAGCCGATCGCGGCGCCCTCCCGGTCGTTGAACGGACGGAAGGCGTCATTGGAAAAATCATTGGTCATCATGTCTCCGCACAAGCTGAAAATCAATGCAAAGCCCGTAGCGGTGGTGACGCGGCTAACGGGAGCAAGGTCGGCGGAGTTGGGCCGAGGAAGTTGGGGCGGCCGCGGGGGAATGGCGGCCGGAGCGGCGGCAGGCGAAGATCAGGTCCTGCGGCGCGGGGTGTCGTGTTGCTGGTTGATAGTGTACAACAGAAATTCCATCAGGAAATAAAAAAGGCGGGAAATTCCCGCCTTGCGAAACAGGCCGCGTGGCCGCTGTCTACTTTTTCAGACGTTGGTTGAACGCCGCGTGCAGGCCATTTAACGTTTCCTCGGCCGCCAGCAGCTGGTCGGCCACCTCGTTGACCTTGCGGCGGTTGGAGCGGGCGTGGTCGCGCAACACCTCGAACGCCGTGTTGCGGTCGGTGTGGAACTTGCACATCAGCAGGCCCACGGCCAGGCTGGTCTCACGGCCGGCGGCCAGCGCGGCGTTCAGGTTGAGCTCGGTGCGG
This sequence comes from Duganella sp., assembly GCA_039916925.1. Classification (GTDB taxonomy): domain Bacteria; phylum Pseudomonadota; class Gammaproteobacteria; order Burkholderiales; family Burkholderiaceae_D; genus Rugamonas. The sequence continues at coordinate 993 of JBDSKP010000758.1, read as the reverse complement.
CGCAGCTGGCGGATCTCGTCGGCGCGCGCCAGGCCGGCGGCGAAGGCCGGCATCAGGTGTTTCTCGTCGACGGGTTTGACCAGGAAGCCGACCGCGCCGTACGACGCGGCCTGCTTGCCGGCGTCGGCGTCGCCGCGCCCGGACAGGAACATGAACGGCACCGAACTGGTCGCGTGCAGCTGCTTGGCCAGTTCCAGGCCGGTCATGCCCGGCATGTGGATATCGAGCAGCGCCAGGTCCGGTTCGCGCTGGGCGATCACGTTCAAGGCGTGCTCGGCCGACGACGCCTTCAGGATGTCGTAGCCGGCGTTGCCGAGTACTTCGCCGAGAAAGTCGAGCAGCAGTTGGTCGTCGTCGACGATAAGGATCAGACGCTTGGGGCTAGGAGAAACTGACATGTGACGGCAACCTTGGGCTATTGCTAACGGCCCAATTATAAAGCGGAAAGACCGGTCCGCTCGAATGATTTGCTGTTGTTGTGCACGACAAACAGCGGCGCGAATTCGCCGACCGCCTCGCGCACGCTTGCAGCTTGATAGACACCGCTGACGGCCGCGACCATGTCGGCGCCACGCGCCACCAGCGGCGCCGCGTTGGCCGCCGTCATGCCGCCGATGACGACGGTGGGTACGCGGATCGCCGCGCGCGCCTGGTCGAGGATCTCCGGCCGCGTCGTGACCGCGTATTGTTTGACCCGCGACGGATAGAAGCCGCCGAAGGCCACGTAGCTGGCGCCGTCCCGCTGCGCCGCCAGCGCGCGCGGCATGTCGCCGTAGCACGAGGCGCCGATGATCTTGTCGGCGCCGAGCCGGCCGCGCACCTGGCCGACGTCGGCGTCGGTGCCGCCGAGGTGCACGCCGTCGGCGCCGATCTCCAGGCACAGGTCGACGAAGTCGTTGACGATGAACGGCACGCCGTAGCGCCGGCACAGCGCCAGCAGCGCCGCCGCCTGCGCGCGGCGCAGATCGGGGTCGGCCTCCTTGTGGCGGTATT
>JBDSKP010000757.1:0-3577 GCA_039916925.1 Duganella sp. | reverse complement strand
GTGCGGCGCTGCCGGCTCCTCCAGCGCGCAGACGGACGGCTCGGAGACCCTGAGCCAGCCCGCAGTCGTCATCACCGGCTCGCGCATCCCGCGCGCCACGCTCGAAGGCCCTTCGGCCGTCACCGTCATCACCGGCGACGACATCACCAGGCAGGGTTACCGCAACGTCTTCGACGCCTTGAACAACCAAACTCAGAACAGCGGCTTCACCCAGGGCGCGGACTTCGGCAACACGTTCACGCCGTCGGCCAACACCATCAGCCTGCGCGGCCTCGGTCCCAACCACACGCTGGTGCTGCTCAATGGCCGCCGCATGGCGGACTTCCCGATCGCCTATGACGGCACGGTCAATTTCACCAACCTGGCCAACATCCCGTCGGCCATCGTCGACCGCATCGAGATCCTCAGCGGCGGCGCGTCGGCCGTCTACGGTTCGGACGCGATCGCCGGCGTGGTCAACATCATCCTCAAAAAGCAGGCCGACGGCTACGATATCAACCTGAAAGCGGGCGGCACCTCGCGCGGGGGCGGCGGCGACAAGCGCCTGCAGTTCACCGGCGGCCACACGGTCGACAAACTCACCACCCTGTTCAGCGTCGAACTGCTCGAGCGCGATCCGTTGTGGAGCCGCGACCGCGACTTCATGAGCAGCAAAACCGGCGTGGCGCCGACTTCGATCCTGGGGCGGCGCGACGTCACCAATGGACGCTACGTCGATCTGGGCGACGCCTGCGCCGGCCTGGGCGACGTCTTCAACGGCAGCGCCGTCAAGTACGGCGCCAGGACCGGCAGCTATTGCGCCAGCCCGAACGTCGGCCCGACCTACTGGACCACGCAAACCAAAAACAGCAGCCAGAACGCGTTCGGCAGCGCCAACTACGAGCTGTCGCCGACCACCACCTTGTTCGTCGAGGGCTTGTTCGGCCAGAACCGCAGCTCGAACAACACGCGCGGGCCGTCGTGGACTTCGCGCTCGCTCACCGACGCCTATTTCCTGAACCAGAACACCGGCAACCACGAGGCGTGGAACAAGTACATCTCGCCGGAGGAGATGGGCGGCGTCGATCGTTACAACCGTACCTGGGACGACCAGGCCAATTCCCTGTCGTTCGGCGCCAAGGGCCAACTGGCCGGCAGCTGGCGCTACGAGGCGTCCTACTCGGCCTCGCTGTACAAAAGCCAGGCCAAGGCGCCGCGCGCGCTGGCCAACATCGACAGCTTCTTCCTCGGCCCGCAACAAGGCTTCGACGCCGACGGCGTGGCGATTTACGCGCCCGACCAGTCGCGCCTGACGCGCCGTTTGACGCCGGCCGAATTCGACAGCATCACCGGCTTCACAAAAAGCGACGACAAGTCGTGGACCAATACCGCCAGCGTGACCGCCAACGGCGAGGCGTTCACGCTACCGGCCGGACCGGTCAATCTGGCGGCGGTGGCGGAGGTGGGCAAGCAGGGCTTCTCGAACCGGCCGGATGGACGCATCAACGCGGGCTACTTCAACCTCGCGCCGCCGGCCGACGTCACCGCCGGCACCCGCAAGCGTTTCGCGGCGGGTGTGGAGGCGAATGTGCCATTGCTGCCGCAACTGTCGGCCACCGTGGCCGGACGCTATGACCGTTACAGCTTCGCCGGCCGCGACGACGGCAAGGCCACCTACAACGGCGGGCTGGAATGGCGTCCCGTCAAACAGCTGCTAGTGCGCGGCAACTACGCCACCAGCTTCCGCGCGCCCGACATGAACTATATCTTCAAGGCGCGCGGCACTGGATACTATTCATCGACCACCGACTACTACCGCTGCGCGAAGGTCGGCCAGCCGGTGGCGGACTGCGAGTTCGCCAACGTCTCGCCGGGATCGGACTATGTGCAGATCGGCAGCAGGGATCTGCGCCCGGAGCGTGGCCGTTCGACGGGGCTGGGCCTGGTGTGGTCGCCCAACGCGGACTTCGACGTGACGCTCGACTACTGGAACATCAAGATCGACGATCTGGTGACCAATCTGAGCGCCGACAAGCTGCTGCGCGACGAGTCGGATTGCCGCATCGCCGGCGACCTGACCTCGCCGACGTGCGCCGACGCCATCGCGCGCATCGAGCGCAATCCGCTGACGGCGCTGAACAAGCCGGGCGAGATCCGCCGGATCACGGTCAATCCGATCAACGCGGCGTCCACCAGCGTGAACGGGATAGATGTCAGCGCCAAGTATGTGCTGCGCACCACGGGTTGGGGTCTGTTCATCTCGAAGCTGAATTATTCGAAGACGCTGGACAAGAAGTCGCGCCAGTTCGCCGGCGATCCGTTGAACGACGATCTGGAGGATCTGACCAACTACGATTGGCGCGACAAGCTCAATGCCAGCGTGACGTGGAACCTGCCCAAGGTCTCGAGTACGCTGTTTCTGCAGCGCTACGGCAAAGTGCCCAATAGCGCCGGTACCGCGTATCTGACGCCCACCACCCTGGTCAATGCGAGCGTGGTCTATCGGGTCAATCCGCGAACCACCATTTCGGTGGCGGTGAACAACGTGTTCAATCTGGTCAAGAGCGATACCACCGGCGGCTGGCCGTATTACCCGGTCGGTAATTACAGCCCCGTCGGACGTCAAGGCTGGGTGGAGCTGAATTACCATTTCGGTTCCTGACGCGTTGACGGATTACGCCAGCTCGCGCCGCCCGGCGGCGTGGGCCGCGTACTCCGTCAGCCAATACCCCAACGCCAGGCCGGGGAACGCCATCCCGGTCAGCAGCGCCGCGTGCCAGCCGTGCGTGGCGTACATCCAGCCGCCCAGCGCCGAACCGAGCGCGCCGCCGGCGAAGAACAGCGCGAAGTACACGCCGTTCAAGCGACTGCGCACCTCCGCGCCCAGCGTGAATATGGCGCGCTGGCCGAGCACCAGGTTGGCCGCCACGCCCATATCGAGCACGATCGAGGCCACCACCAGCATCGCCAGCGCGACATTGCGCGATTCCGGCGCGATCATCGGCAGCGCGAACCCGACCACCCCCAGCGCCAGCGCGGCGGCCGTCGCCATCAGCGTGTGGCCGGCGTCTGCCAGGCGGCCGGCGATCGGCGAGGCCACCGCGCCGGCCATGCCGACCAGCGCGAAGATGGCGATGCCGGTCTGCGACAGGTGGAACTGCGGACCGGCCAGCATCAGTGGCGTGACGGTCCAGAATAAACTGAACGATCCAAACAGGCCGGCGTGATACGCGGCGCGGCGGCGCAGCAGCGGCGTGCGCAGGAACAGGTGCCACAGGGACGCCATCAGCGCCGGGTACGTGAGGTTCGGCGCCGGCGCGCGCGGCGGCAGTTTGGCGCGCAGCACCAGCGCCACGGCCAGCACGATCAGCGCGGCGCCGCCGAAGACGACGTGCCAGTTGCTGGCGTCGGCCACCAGGCTGGCGACCGGGCGCGCCAGCATGATCCCCAGCAGCAGGCCGCTGACCACCTTGCCCACCGTGTGGCCGCGCGTCGATTCCTTCGACAGGTGCGCGGCGAACGGCACGATGATCTGCGCCGCCACCGATCCCAGGCCGATGCCCAGCGCGGCGGTCAGGAACAGCCACGCGCTGGTGCT
>JBDSKP010000756.1:0-2908 GCA_039916925.1 Duganella sp. | reverse complement strand
AGTCGCATTTCGTAAAATTCTAAGCGAGGCCGATGATGACCATAGTGGAAGGCTCCGAGCCCCAGTTCCTCAGCTTCATGCTGGGGCAGGACATGTTCGCGATCGGCATCCTGGCCGTGCGCGAGATACTGGAGTACGCCGGCGTGACGCCGGTGCCGCAAATGCCGCCATGTATCAGCGGCGTGATCAACCTGCGCGGCACGGCCGTGCCGGTGCTCGATCTGGCGTGCCGGCTCGAGCGCGAGCCGGTCCCGGTCAGCAAGCGCACCTGCATCATCGTCGTCGAAGTCGACGGCGAACGTGGCGCCTTCGTGATCGGCATCCTGGTCGACGCGGTCAACGCGGTGCTCGACATTCCTTCGTCCGAGGTGGAGCCGGCGCCCAGTTTGGGCGCGCAGGTGCGGGCCGAGATGTTGCAGGGCATAGGCAAGGTCAATGGCCGCTTCGTGCTGCTGTTGGATGTGCGACAGGTGGCGTCGGTCGGCGATCTCGCCGCCATCGCGCCCGCCGCCCTGGAGCACGTGTAGGCCGCGCTCCGCGGCCGCGCGAACGCGTCACCCTGGAGAACTATCATGTTTAAACAGATGAAAATGGAAACCCGGCTGCATGCCGGATTCGGCGTCGTCGTGTTGCTGGTGGTGGCGCTGGGGCTTATCGCCTTCGCCAAGCTGACGGCGTTGCACGAGCAGTGGCATAGCTTCGAAACCGTCACGCTGGCGCGCAAGAACGCCGTGCTCGAAGGCGTCATCTCGCAGGGGAACGCGGTACAGAGTTTTAAGAACTACGTTCTGCGCGGGGGCGAGCATAACAACCATTTCCGCGCCGCGCTGGCCAACATCGATAAGGAAATGACCACCTACAAGGCCGTTGGCCCCCTGAGCGCCGAGGAGCAGGCGTTGCTGGGCGAGGTGGCGACCGGCGTCAAGGCCTATGGCGATAGCATGGTGCAGCTGGAGGCGATGCAGGCGAAAGGCATGACGCCGGTGGAGATGGACAAGTCCATCAAGGGCGCCGACGCGGCCATCGCCAGCGCCTTCCGCAAGCTGCTCAAGCTTAACGACAGCGTGACCGACCGCGAATCGGCGGCGATGACGGCGGTGACCGACTCGGCCAAGCGGTTGATCCTGTCGGTCGATGTCGTGGTCGCCATCCTCGGTTGCGTGCTGGCGGTATGGCTGGCGCGCAGCCTGTCGGGCATCGTGCGCGAGGTGCAGCTGGTGGTCGGCGGCCTGGCCGGGGCGTCGCAGGAAGTCAGCTCGACGGCGCAGTCGTTGTCGCAGGCGGCCAGCGAGCAGGCCGCCGGCGTCGAGGAAACCAGCGCCTCGATCGAGCAGATGACGGCGTCGATCGCGCAGAACACGGAGAACGCCAAGATCACCGACGGCATCGCCACCCAGGCGGCGGTGGACGCGGCGCGCGGCGGCGAGGTGGTCAAGGCGACGGCGGCGGCGATGCGGAAGATCGCCAGCAAGATCAGCATCATCGACGATATCGCCTATCAAACCAATCTGCTGGCGCTGAACGCGGCGATCGAGGCGGCGCGCGCGCATGAACACGGCAAGGGCTTCGCGGTGGTCGCGGCCGAGGTGCGCAAACTGGCCGAACGCAGCCAGGTGGCGGCGCAGGAGATCAGCAAGGTGGCGGCCGACAGCGTCGAGCTGGCCGAGCAGGCCGGCGCGATGTTCGATGCGCTGGTGCCCAACATCCGCAAGACGTCGGACCTGGTGCAGGAGATATCGGCGGCTTCGGAAGAACAGAGCTCCGGCGTACGGCAGATCAACAGCGCGGTCAATCAATTGAGCCAGACCACGCAGGTCAACGCGGCCAGCTCGGAAGAACTGGCGGCGACTTCGGAGGAGATGAGCGCCCAGGCCGAGCAACTGGGCCAATTGATGGCGGTGTTCAAACGCTACGCGGTCGACGAACGCGCTCCCGCGCGCAGGCCGGCCCCCGCGAAAGGAGGCGGCGCGCCGGCACCATTGCCGCGCGCCGCGCGCGCCGTATCCGTGGCGGCCCGAGGCTCGCCGGACGAAAACAAGTTCACCCGCTTCTGAAACCACGCAAGCACGTGGCGCCGCCAACGGCGCGGAACTACATCACGGCTTGACGAACTTCAGCGTCATACGGTCGCTCTCGCCGATGGCCTGGTACTTCGCGCGGTCCTCGTCCTTGTTGGCGTAGGTCGGCGGCAGCGCCCAAACACCGCCCTTATGGTCGGCGGTGTCTTTCGGGTTGGCGTTGACCTCCGACTTCGCCGCCAGCTTGAAGCCTGCCGCCTCGGCCAGGCCGATCACATACTTCTCATGCATGTAGCCGCTGCTGGCCGTGTCGTCCTGGGTTTTGTCGGCGGGCAGGCGATGCTCGACCACGCCGAACACGCCGCCCGGCTTCAGCGCCGTGTACACGCTGGCGAACAGCGCTTTCATATTCTCGGGACCGGTCGCTATCCAGTTGTGGATATTGCGGAAGGTGAGCACCATGTCGACGCTGCCGGCCGGCGCGTAATCATATTTGCGCGGCGGCGAGAACACGCCCAGCGCCACCTTGTTGTACACCGGATTGGCGTTCAGGCGCGCGATGACGCGTGCCGCCGAGTTGCGTTCGCGCTCGTCCGGCGCGGCCAGTTCGGCGCCCCCAAGGATCAATTTGCCGTTATCGCGCAGGTATGGCGCCAGGATCTCGGTGTACCAGCCGGCGCCCGGGGCCAGCTCCACCACCGTCATGTCCGGGCGGATGCCGAAGAACGACAGCGTCTCGTACGGATGGCGATAGGCGTCGCGCTGGACGTTGGCAGGGGTGCGGGTGCTGGCGGCGATGGCGGCCTTCAGTTTGGCGTCGGTCGCTTCGGTGGCGGCGATCGCGCCGCTTGCGGCGAACAGCGTGGTGGTGGCCAGGGCGGCCACGAGAT
>JBDSKP010000755.1:0-2859 GCA_039916925.1 Duganella sp. | reverse complement strand
GCTACCGAAATATAGCAGACCGGCGCGCGCCGCCCCGCTCCGCACGCGCGATGCCGCACGGCAACAGTTTGCGCCGGCGCAAGCCGGCGGCGCACAATGGCCGAACTATATCAGCGGCGCGGCGCCGATGTTAATTTAATCCCATTTTAATACCCTCTTATTTAAATGGCGCCAGATTAACTTTAATAAACGAAGATGGCCGTGATTAATATATTGCACATATTAATTTTTAAAAACAGCCGATATTCTTTACGCAAGACCCGGGGCGCGCGCCCTGCCGGCGCGGCCCGCGCGCCCCTCAATTGAACAGAATGAAATAAAAAATGACAAGCTCCGGCGCGGCCGCCGCTATTTATTTGCGTGGATACGTCAGATTCTCGCGCACGCACCAAAAGAATTCCGTGCGGCAAGAAATCTGTGTATAATATTTTTCAGGGATGCGGTTAATGCCCTCCACACTCATCCAATCAGGAGTTAATCATGTACTTCGGGAAATCCACTGGCGCGTCCGCCCAACATCTAGCTAAACTGGTCGGCTGGTCGATGCTCGGCACTTGCGCGCTGACCTTCACCGCCGGTGCCCAGACCACCACCGCGCCGGCCAGCGCCGGCTTCGAAAGCTATCAAAAGCCGTTCGCCGCCTCGTCGCCATGGAACTCGCGCCCGATCAGTCCGGTGCTGGACACCTACGAGATCCCCAAGTCGAGCTACTATCCGTCGATCGAGCGCGGCACCTGGTCGACCGGGCTGTTCCTGGCCAAGACCACCGACACGCCGATGACCGTGGTCGGGCGCAACGGCGCCGCCGGCCCCAACAATCCAGACACGCTGACGAATGCCCCGGTGACGCTGCCGCGCTGGCCCGCCAACACGCTGCCGGCCACCGGCGCCGACGGCCACGCCGACATCTATGATCCGGTCACCGGCATCATCCACTCGTTCTGGCAGCTCAAGCAAAACGCCACCACCGGCAAGTGGGAAGCGGCGCTGTACGCGTGGTCGCCGACCAAGGGCACCGGCTGGGGCGATCCGGCCCACTACTACCACGGCGCCCGCGCCACCGGCGTGCCCGCCGCCGCCGGCCTGATCCGCACGCACGAGATCGCCGACGGCCAGCCCACCTACAAGCACGCGCTGGCCATGTCGCTGACCTACAACGCGCTGTCGGCCGCCAACCCGTACGTGTTCCCGGCCACCTCGTCCGACGGCGACGCCACCAAGACCAACTACGGCAAGATCCCGCAGGGCGCGCTGATGATGCTGCCGGCCAGCTACGACAGCTCCAAGATCGGCAACCCCGATCTGCGCAAGATCGTCGAAACGCTCAAGACCTACGGCGCCTACGTGGTCGACCGCAACACCGGCACGCCGTTCGCCATCTACGCCGAAACCGGCGCGCCGTTGAACCTGATGCCCAACGGCTGGAGCAACAGCGTCGCCGCCGAGCTCGACCGTATGCGGGCCAACCTGCGCCAGGTGGTCTCGGCGCAGAGCTGGGTCGACGGCAACGGCAAGGCCGTCACCATGGCCGCCCCGGCCAGCATCAACACGCTGTCGATGCGCGGCCCGTGGTCGCGCACCTCCGGCACCACCACGCCGTACTTCGATCAGTGGGCCCAGGCGCTGGTGTTCCCGGCCTCGCCCACCGCGACCGTGGTCAGCAACGGCAATGGCAGCGGCATGACCCGCGTGACCTGGGCCAAGACCAAGGTCGGCACCACGCAGAAATTCTCCGTCGCCGCCACCGGCGGCGCCCGCCTGCGCGTCATGGTTTACTCCGGCAGCACGATCAAGTTCACGTCGGGCAACCTGGGCAACGGTGAATCGGCCCGCTTCGTCTGGCCTGACGGCGGCTGGATCGTGCTGGTCGCCACCGGCGGCGTCAACACCGTCTCGACGGTGCGCGCCGAGCTGGCGGTCGCCCCGGACACGGTGACGACGACGGCGGTCACCACCCAGAAGTAAACCCACCGCCTTCGGCCCGCGCAAGCGGGCGCGGCGCATGCCCGACGCTCCCCGGCGCCGGCCATGCGCCTTTTCTTTTGCGCTGCACCAAAAAAACAACGGCTGTCCGGCAAGTGGATTAAAATACATGTTTTGATGCCGTCGCCCATCGGCGGCGGCCTTGCCCGACACGAAAGCCACACGCCATGAGCCACGACCCGGACTGGGCGGCGGACCTGCAACGCTACGCGCTGCGCCGCCCTTTTTTGAAAGAACAATCGATCTGGGCCGTTTGGCTGTACCGCCTCGGCCGCCGCCTCGACCGGCGCCCCGCCGGCCTGGCGCGCAAGGTGTCGCTGGCGCTGTACTGGCCGCTGTTCCGGCTGATCGAAACGGCCACCGGCGTGAGCCTGCCGAAAAGCGCGAGCATCGGCCCCGGCCTGCGCATCTGGCACTTCGGTAATATTTTCCTGCACGCCGACACCGTCATCGGCGCCAACTGCACCCTGCGCCAGGGCGTCACCATCGGCAACCGCCATCCCGACGGCCCGACCCCGGTCATCGGCGACAACGTCGAGTTCGGCGCGTACGCGCAAGTGCTCGGCGGCGTGCGCATCGGCGACAACGCCCGCATCGGCGCCATGTCGGTGGTGCTGTGCGACGTGCCCGACGGCGCCACCGCCGTCGGCGCCCCGGCGCGCGTGATTCCGGCCGACGGTGACGCGATCGGCGCCCGGAGCGCCGCGTGAGCGCCGTGCTGGCGGGGCTGTTATATATCGTGCTGGCGCTGCTGGCGGTGCCGGTGCTGGTGCTGCTGACGCAATCGCTGCTGGCCATCGCCGCGCCCGGGCCCGGCGCGCCGCCGACCGGACGCCGCCCGAGGATCGCGATCCTGGTGCCGGCCCACAATGAACA
>JBDSKP010000754.1:0-2766 GCA_039916925.1 Duganella sp. | reverse complement strand
TCAACTGGACCGGCTCGGAGGAGGCGCTGGGCCGGCACACGGCGCTGATCGAAATCGACGGCGCCATCGAGTCGGAGGGCAGCGGCGCCGCCTCGGTGGTGATCCCGGCGCTGAACAAGGCGTTTTCCGACGCCGGCTCGGTGGCCGTCGTCATGCACATCAACAGTCCCGGCGGCAGCCCGGTCCAGGCCGGCATGATCGTCGACGAGATGAACCGCCTGCGCAAAGGCTATCCGGGCAAGCCGCTGTACGTGGTGGTCGACGAGATCTGCGCGTCCGGCTGCTATTACATCGCCGCCGGCGCCGACCGCATCTACGTCAACCAGGCCAGCATCGTCGGCTCAATCGGCGTGCTGATGGACGGTTTCGGCTTCACCGGCTTCATGGAAAAGGTCGGCGTCGAACGCCGCCTGCTGACGGCCGGCGAGAACAAGGGCTTCATGGATCCGTTCACGCCGCTGACCGACAAGCACCGGCAATATGCGCAGGCGATGCTCGACGAGATCCACCAGCAGTTCATCCAGGTGGTGCGCGCCGGCCGCGGCAAGCGCCTCAAGGAGAGCCCGGAGATGTTCTCCGGCCTGTTCTGGACCGGCGCCAAGTCGATCGACATGGGCCTGGCCGACGCGCTGGGCACGGTCGACAGCGTCGCGCGCGACGTCATCCGGGCCGAGGACATCGTCGACTACACCCAGCACGAGGGCCTGCCCGAGCGGGTGCTGAAGAAGTTCGGCGCGGCGATGGGCGCGGGAGCGATGAAGTCGGCGGCCGAGACCATCAAGCCCAGCCTGCATTAGGCCATGGGGTCGCTTCCATGCGAATAGGCGGGCCGGACCGTTAAGCGCGGCGAGGGCGGGACCGGCGCGCCGATAAACATTATCAATACGGTCTTATTTCAGCTTGCATATCCAACTCGGTGGACTATAGTAAGGGGGTAGTTCTTTCCAAGGGAGGCCGATATAAACAGTTTATCTCGTTGTCAGCAGATCTTGCAGTGCGATTGAACTACTTAAACCGCATCATGGATGCGGATTTGAGAGAATTTCGATTCCTCGTCAGAGTCCCTTCATGGGGCTGAAAACAGCGGCGCAATGCCGCTGTTTTCTATTGGGCGCGGCGCGGCCGGATCCGGTTCGGTCCGCTCCTGGTCCGGACGGTCCTGGCCGAACAACGCGAAGCCGCCGGCGTCGAGCCAGGCGAGGAAGTGGGCCTGGCGCTGCTCGTGCCAGCGGCTCTGCGGCTCGGCCATCGGGGCGCGGGGAGGGGGGCAGTTGCGGCAACGGGCCAGCAGGAGTTCGGTTCGGTGCATGGCGGCCTGTTCTTGTGCCGCTGCGTTGACGGTCAGTACGGTTGTCATGGTGTCGTCCTGCTGAGATTTCCTAGTCCATTAGGCGGATTCCTAATGAGTTTCGAGTCTACCAATTCAATCTCCGGGGCACTTGATGTGGATCAATAAAATGGGCTGTCCAGGACATTGCCATGTGGCGTGGACGCTACCTTTCCGCTATCCGGCGCATCCTGTAAAATCCGGCCATGAGTAAATTATCCCTGGACCGCATCCTGCAATCGCAGGGTTATGGCACCCGTAAGTACTGTCGCTCCCTCGTCGAGGATGGCGAGGTGCGCATCAACGGCGTGGTGCACGACAACTACAAGACCCCGATCGAGACCGATGGCCTGGTGTTGACCATCTTCGACGAGGAGTGGGTATATCGCGAACACTTGTACATCGCGCTGCATAAACCGGCCAATTTCGAGTGCTCGCGCAAACCCAGCCACCACCCCGGCGTGCTGACCCTGCTGCCCGAGCAATTCACCTGGCGCGACGTGCAGCCGGTCGGGCGGCTCGACCATGACACCACCGGCATGCTGCTGATGTCCGACGATGGCCCCTTCATCCACGCGCAATCGTCGCCGAAGCGGCATGTGCCGAAGATTTACCAGGCCACCACGCAGGAGCCGGTCACCGACGCGCTGGTGGCGCAGTTGTTGTCCGGAGTGCAATTGCATGACGAACCGGCGCCGCTGGCGGCGCAGACCTGCGTCCAGCGTGGCGAGCACCTGCTGGAAATCGTGCTCGAGCAGGGCAAATACCACCAGGTCAAGCGCATGCTGGCCGCCGCCGGCAACCACTGCGGCGCGCTGCACCGCTCGGCCATCGGCGGCCTGACCCTCGAGTCGCTGGGCATCGCCGAGGGCGAGTGGTGCTATTTGACGGCCGAGCAACTGGCCCTGCTGGCACCAGCCGCCGCCCCATGAAGCTGGCGACGCTGAACGACGGCACCCGCGACGGCCAACTGGCCGTCGTCTCGCGCGACCTCAAGACGGCGCAGCTGGCCGACGGCGTGGCGCGCGGCCTGCAGCGCGCGCTCGACGACTGGACCTTCATCGCGCCGCAGCTGGAGGCGATCTACCAGGACCTGAACCAGGGACGCGCGCGGCGCGGCTTCGACTTCGAACCGGCCAACTGCATGGCGCCGCTGCCGCGCGCCTTCCAGCGGGCCGGCGGCTCGGCCTACGTCCATCACGTCGAGCTTCTGCGCAAGGCGCGCGGCGCCGAGACGCCGGCGTCGTTCTGGGACGCGCCGCCGATGTGGCAGGCCGGCGGCGACGGCCTGCGCGGCCCGACCGACGACATCGCGCTGTTGCACGAGCAGTGGGGCATCGATTTCGAAGCGGAAGTGGCCGTGATCACCGACGATGTGCCCATGGACGCGACGCCGGACCAGGCGCTGCGGCGCATCCGGCTGCTGGTGCTGGTCAACG
>JBDSKP010000753.1:0-6732 GCA_039916925.1 Duganella sp. | reverse complement strand
GAAGTAGTCGCGCGTTTCCCGCGGCGCGCTGTCGAACAGGCTGCGGATCGCGGCCACCCGCTCGGCCGGCGTGCGCATGCGCGCGGTCCACTCGTCGAACACCATTTGCAGCTTCCAGTCGCCGGCGCGCCGCGGCTGGAAGCCGGCCGCCTGCAGCATCGCGCTCCATTCGGACGGGCGGTAGTCGCGCACGTGCGAGCCGTCGCGCAGCAGTTCGACCGCCTGCAAGGTGGTGTCGTGCAGCGGCGCTTCCGGCGCGGTGATGTCGATGACGACCAGCAGGCCGTTGGGTTTGAGCACGCGCTGGACCTCGCGCAGCGCGGCCGGCACGTCGAGCCAGTGGTGCGCCGAGAAGCGCGTGACGACCATGCAGAACGAGGCGTCGGCGAACGGCAGGCTGGCGACGTTGCCTTGTTCGGTGGTGATGTTGTGCAGGCCGCGCTCGCGCGCCGCGCCGGTCACCACGGCCAGCATCTCGGCCGACAGGTCGAACGCGGTCACCGATCTGGCCACCGGGGCGACGGCGAAGCTGGCGTGGCCGGCGCCGCAGCCGAGGTCGAGCACCAGCGGCGTTCCGAGGCCGGCGGCCAGATCGCGCAGCGCGCCCAGGTCGGCCCCCTGCGCGTGGACGGCGCTGGTCAGGTAGGCGCTGGCGGTGGGACCGAACTGCTGGGCGACGACGGCGTGCTGTTGCATTTTATTTCTCCTGAAGTGGACGGGTCAGGGCAGAATAGGCGGGTTCGTATCCTGTAACAAGACAAGTACTTATCCTGGTATAAAAACCACCATGCATAATAAATTAGGCGATTTCATCCGCGCCCATCGGGAGCGCACCCTGCCGGCCAGCGCCGGCCTGCCGGGCGGCGGACGGCGCCGCACGCCGGGGCTGCGGCGCGAGGAGCTGGCGCAGCTGTGCGAGGTCAGTCCCACCTGGCTGACATGGCTGGAGCAGGGCAGGCCGGTGTCGGCGTCAGGCAAGATGCTGGCGCGGCTGGCCGAGGTGTTGCGGCTGAGCGCGGCCGAGCGGGTGTATTTGTTCGGTCTGGCCGAGCGGCTCGATCCGCGGGACGACGCCGATCACGCGCCGGCCGATGAAGCGCTCGACGCGATCGTCGCGGCGGTCGGCGCGCCGGCGTATATTCTCGACCTGCGCTGGGACGCGCTGGCGTGGAACGGCGCGGCGGCGGCGTTGTTCGCCGGTTGGCTCGACGCGCCGGCGCCGAATCTGCTGCGCTTCATGTTCCAGCCGGGGGCGGCGCGCGGATTGATCGTCGACTGGCCGGAGCGCGCGCGGCGGTTGGTGGCCGAGTTCCGCGCCGACATCGGCAAGCACGCGGACCATCCGACCGTGCTGCAACTCATCGCGGAGGTGGCGCGCGACAGCGCCGAGTTCCGCGAGCTGTGGCGGCTGCAGGATGTGGTCGGCAGGGAGGGCGGGTTGCGGCGTTTCCAGCCGCCGTCGGGCGGGGAGCTCAGCTTCAACCAGGTGACCTTACACTTGGCCAAGCGGCACGATTTGAAGCTGGTGATGCTGCTGCCGGCCCCGGAACCACGGAATTAGAAAACCACGGCCAGCGGGCCGCCGCCCATCGGCATCGCCAGCGCGAACCATAAATAAAGCGTGCCGATGTCCTTGTGGTTGGGGGCGTACAGCCAGCGGGGCCAGCCGTGCGGGTGCTCGTGCGAATGCGCGTGCGCCGGCTCGTCGGTGTGGACGTAGCCTTCCGGCGTGGATTTGGCGGTGGGTTGGAATGCTTCGTCGATCGTTTCGATGGCCATCGTCGTCCTCCCTGGGTCAAGCCAGCTGATGACGGCGGAGGCGCGGCGCCTGTCACCCCGCATGCCGCGTGGACGTAGGCGCCGGCGCTAGGATTCTTTCGGAAAAATCCGGGGCGAGAGGGGAATGCCGCTAAATTAAGCGGCCAACGGAACCACGTGGGGCGGATTAGCGAAGCGTAATCGGCCGTGTTCGCGCCGTCGGCGGCTCATGGATGGCCGATTACGGCGTTCCGCCCAATCCGCCCTACGTGGTTCCATGGTCAGGCCGGAGGCGCCATCCAGACCAGGTTCCACAAGTGGCCGTCGATATCCTCGAAGCCCTGGTCGTACATGAAACCGTGGTCCTCGGGCGGATGCGGGGTGCGGCCGCCGGCGGCGACGGCTTTGGCGATCAGGCTGTCCACTTCGTCCCGGCTCTCGCAACTCAGGCAGATGATGACTTCGTTGGCTTCCTTGGCCTGCGCGAGCGGCTTGTCGATGAAGGATTGGAAGAACGGCTCCGTCATGAGCATGGCATGAATGCTGCCGTCCACGATGACCATGAATGCCGAGTTCTCATTGCTGTATTCCGCATTGAAGCTGAAGCCCAGGGCGGAAAAGAACGCTTTGGACTTGCCGAGGTCCTTGACCGCGAGGTTGAAGATAATCTGTTTGTTCATGACGCCTCCATGGTGATAACCGGATGATAAAAGGTATTTCATGGTGACGACGAACGGCGGCCGGCAAATTCGACACGCCGGGAGAGCATTTTTGACGGCCCCGGTCAGGAGCTCAGGGCGCGACGTGGGTGTGGTAGATCTTGCTGACCACGGTCCACTTGCCATCGACCTTCAGCAAGTTGAAGAAATCCGTGAAGCAAAAGCCGGAGACGTCGTTGGTGTCGATGCGCGCGCTGGCGGCGGTGCCGACGATGTCGACATTGACAATCGCCCCTTGGGCTTCAGGCGACGGGCGGAACCCGGTGTCTATGCCGTCGAACAAGTTTTGGATCGCGCCGCCCGTCAGTTTGCCGTCGGCATCGACGCCAAACATCGTTGCCTGCTCGTGGAAGGCTGGCTTCATGATGCTGCTCTTGGCTTGTTTGCAGCCTTCGTTGTACTTGTTGAGTACGTCGACGATGGCTTGATAGTCTTGCACGTAGGTAGGTTTGTTCATGGTTTTACTCCTGGCCTCTACCGTCGGGGTCCATGGCCCCAACTGGAGAAGTTTGCTTTCGCGGTGGCCGAGCCACCAGCCGGCCTGAATATTCCAGTCGGCATACGCCGCGTCCCGGCTGGTCGCCCCCAGCGTCTGCTGCGCGTGCAGCGGAAAGTGCGGATCGCGCAGCGCCGCGTGGCCAAGCGCCACCAGGTCGGCCTGGCCGGAAGCGATTACCGCTTCGGCCTGCGACGGATCGTTGATCATTCCCACGGCCATGGTGCCGATATTCGCCTCGCGGCGAATCTGCGCGGCGAACGGCACCTGGAAACCATAGCCGCTCGGGTATTCGTAGACGCCGAAGCCACCTGAAGAGCAATCGATGACGTCGACGCCGACCTCCCTCGACGCCGCCGCGAAAGCGACACTGTCTTGTATCGTCCAACCGTTGCTGCTGCCATCGACCGCCGACAAGCGCACAAGCAGCGGCTGGTTCTGCGGCCAGACCTCGCGCACCTGGCGGGCGATCTCCAGCGGCAGGCGGACGCGGTTCTCGAAGCTGCCGCCATATTCATCGGTACGGTCGTTGGTCAGTGGCGACAGGAAGGCGTTGAGCCATAGGCCTTGGCGAAGGCGGCAATGCGCGACAGGCCTTGTATCTGGGCGTCATCCCACAGGCCGAGGTCGCCATGCGAGATGCGTCCTTCGGGCGGGACCGCCGTGGCCTCGACCATCAGCAGGCCGAAGCCGCCGAGGGCGAAACGTCCATAGTGGACGGCGTGGTAATCGTTGGCATGGCCATCGATTGCCGTGTACTGGCACATCGGCCTGAGGGCGAAGCGGTTGCGCGGGGTGACGCCGCGCAGGGTCAGGGGGGGATTTCGCTCATTGTGCTGTTCTCCATAGCTGAGTTGATCTCACAAGTATGGAGATGGGCGATAATGGTGTGAATAGTCACAAAAGGATGTGCGGTATGAGCAAAAAAGTCATAATCGAACCTTCAGCCCGTGCCGAGGGCATGGATGGCGCGCTTCCGTCGCCCCCGGTGCATTTGCCCGGCCTTTTAACTTTCGAGTCTGCCGCCAGGCATTTGAATTTCGCGCGCGCCGCTGCGGAAATGGGCGTCACGCCCACTGCGGTGTCACGCACGATCAAAAATGTGGAAGCGCAGCTGAATGTGCGGCTGTTCAATCGCACCACCCGCAGCGTCAGTTTGACCGAGGCTGGCGCGTCATTGAACGCGGCGTTGGCTCCCGCGCTTGAGCAAATCAAAAGCTCCTTGTCACAAGCCTTGCTCGCGACCGATCAACCGTCGGGCACCTTGCGCGTCAATTCTTCATACGTCGCCTACCGCATCTTGATCGAGCCGCATCTGGCCGCGTTCCTTGAACAATTCCCGCTGATCGATGTCGAGGTATCACTGGATAACCAACTCAGCGATATCGTCAGCACCGGTTTTGATATCGGCATCCGTATGGGGAAAAAACTCCAAAACGACATGGTCGCCGTGCAGTTGGGAGCGGTACAAAAGAGAATTTTCGTGGCGGCCCCGGCTTACTTCCGCGAGCGGGTTGAACCGGAAACGATAGCCGAACTGTTAAAGCACGACTGCATTCGCCAGCGCTATTCGGTCGCCGGCCGATTCTATGAATGGAAGTTCGAAGATCGCGGTCAAACGGTTCAGATCGATGTCCAGGGGCGCTTGATTTTTGATGAAATGAGATCCGTCCTTGATGCCGCGGTACAAGGCCGCGGCATCGCTTTCATCCTCGAAGATTTTGCGAAGCAAGAGCTGGCAAGCGGCATGCTGCGGCAGATACTAAAGCGGCACAGGGTGGTGGACGACGCTTTTCATTTCTATTATCCGCATCGCACGCACATGCCCGGAAAGCTGCGTGCGTTCGTCGATTTTATGCGCGCCGCTAACAGAGAATCAATGTCTTGACATGGGGCTGTAAAGCAATTGTCAACTTGCTATAATCAGGGTCGATCGCGCCGCCGATGAGCATTCGGCGCCGTCCGCGATCCTGGCTCCGGACGTCGCCATGATGACGTTCCCAGTGGCCCGTCCGGGCTTGCAGCAAGGAGCTTCCCCTGTCCTCCGTATCGATCACCGCCGCCCGCGGCGAAAACCTGCACAGCATCTACGCCATGCTCGTCGCCGTCACCATGTTCTCATTCATGGACACGGCGATGAAACTGTTGTCCGCCCACTATCCGGTCACCCAGGTGACGGCGCTGCGCGCGCTGAGCTCGTTACCGCTGTTATGCGGTTACATGCTGTACCGCGGCGCGTTTCGCGGCATTTTCCGTATCCGCTGGCCCGTGCATCTGTTCCGCAGCCTGCTCGGCATCGTCATGCTGACCTCGTTCGCCTTTGGCCTGAAGGCACTGTCGCTGGCCGAGGCCTATTCGATCTTCTTCATCGCGCCGTCGCTGATCACCGCGCTGTCGGTGCTCGTGTTGAAGGAGAAGGTCGGCGTCGGCCAGTGGGTCGCCATCGTTGTCGGCCTGATCGGCGTGCTGGTGGTGCTGCGTCCCGAGGGCACCGGTTTTCTGTCGATCGGCGGCCTGGCCATCCTCGGCGCCGCGTGCTGCTACGCGCTGGCGGCCATCGTTAGCCGCGTGCTGGCGCGCACCGACAGCAACGAGTCGATGATGTTCTGGTACCTGCTGCTGATGGCCGGCGGCGGCGTCGCCATGTCCGCGCAGAACTGGGTGCCGCTGCGCGCCGAGGATGGCTGGGTGTTGCTGGCGCTGGCGCTGACCGGCTTTTTCGGCCAACTGGCCATCACCCGCGCGTTCAGCGCCGGCAAGGCGTCGGTGGTGGCGCCGTTCGAGTATTCGGCGCTGGCCTGGGGCGTGGCGATCGACTGGCTGTTGTGGCAGACGCTGCCGGACGGCTACACCCTGCTCGGCGCCGGCATCATCATCGCCAGCGGCGTCTATCTGGTGCGGCGCGAGTCGGTGCACGCCGGGGCCGAGCATCCTTGATCCTGAGAAACGCAGGGCGCAGCGCGGCGATCTCAACTTCGCTATAATCACCTGATGTTAAAACAACGCACTATCAAAGAACTGGTCCGCACCACGGGTGTGGGCCTGCATTCCGGCACCAAGGTCGAATTGACCCTGCGCCCTGCCGAGGCCGATATCGGCATCGTCTTCCGCCGCGTCGACCTGTCGCCCGTGGTCGAATTCCCGGCCAGCGCCATGGCCGTCGGCGACACCCGCATGGCGTCGGTGCTGGTCAAGGACGGCGCCCGCGTGTCGACCGTCGAACACCTGATGTCGGCCTGCGCCGGCCTCGGCATCGACAACCTGTACATCGAGGTGAGCGCCGAGGAAATCCCGATCATGGACGGTTCGGCGTCGTCGTTCGTGTTCCTGTTGCAACAGGCGGGCGTGCTCGAGCAGCCCGCCGCGAAGAAATTCATTCGCGTGCTGAAACCGGTCGAGGTGCGCGAAGGCAAGGGCGACAAGGAAAAATGGGCGCGCCTGACGCCGCACAACGGCTTCAAGCTGGACTTTTTCATCGAATTCAACCATCCGGCCGTCGACGGCACGCAGCAGCGCGCCAACGTCGACTTCGGCGACGTCTCGTATGTGCACGACGTGGCGCGCGCGCGCACGTTCGGCTTCATGCAGGACGTGGAAATGCTGCGCGGCATCGGCCTGGCGCGCGGCGGCTCGCTCGAGAACGCCATCGTGATGGACGAGTACCGGATATTGAATTCGGACGGGTTGCGCTATGACGACGAGTTCGTGCGGCACAAGATCCTGGATGCCATCGGCGATTTGTATCTGGTCGGCCATCCG
>JBDSKP010000752.1:0-12541 GCA_039916925.1 Duganella sp. | reverse complement strand
GTCAACGCCATCGTCGAATTCGTCGACATCGCCGGCCTGGTCGCCGGCGCGTCGCAGGGGGAGGGCCTGGGCAACCAGTTCCTGTCGCACATCCGCGAAACCGACGCCATCGTCAACGTCGTGCGCTGCTTCGAGGACGACAACGTGATCCACGTGTCCGGCAAGGTCAGCCCGCTGGACGACATCGAAGTCATTCAAACCGAGCTGGCGCTGGCCGACCTCGGCACCGTCGAAAAAGCCATCCACCGCGAAAACAAGAAGGCGCGCTCGGGCGACAAGGACGCCGCCAAGTTGCTGGCCATCATGGAGCGCATCGTGCCGCACCTGAACGAAGCCAAGCCGGTGCGCGCGATGGGCCTGGACGCCGACGAGATGGCCCTGATCAAGCCGCTGTGCCTGATCACCGCCAAGCCGGCCATGTACGTCGCCAACGTCTCCGACACCGGCTTCAAGGACAATCCGCTGCTGGACCAGCTGACCGCCTACGCCGCCACCCAGAACGCCCCGATCGTCGCCATCTGCGCCTCGATCGAAGCCGAGATCGCCGACCTGGAAGACGCCGACAAGACCGAATTCCTGAACGACATGGGCATGGAAGAGCCGGGCCTGGACCGCCTGATCCGCGCCGCCTACAACTTGCTCGGCCTGCAGACCTACTTCACCGCCGGCGTCAAGGAAGTGCGCGCTTGGACCATCCACATCGGCGACACCGCGCCGCAGGCGGCCGGCGTCATCCACACCGACTTCGAACGCGGCTTCATCCGCGCGCAAACCATCGCCTACGACGACTACATCCACTACAAGGGCGAGGGTGGCGCCAAGGAGGTGGGCAAGATGCGCGCCGAGGGCAAGGAATACGTGGTCAAGGATGGGGATGTGCTGAACTTCCTGTTCAATGTCTAACGCGGTTACGTTTTCACAGAGTTTCTTTTAGAGTCGGTGAGGAGCAGGGGGAGCGATGCGGCCCGCAGTCCATGGGCCAGGACTCGGCCTCATCAAGGCTGAGCCCTATGCTGATTCCGCTCATCACTGGGCAGGGGTGTTGGAGAGGCACAGGGGCGAAGTAACATTGCTTGCTGCACTGGCATTTGAGCGCCGCTTTTCTCAAGGAGCGAGGGTGAAAGTGTGGAGATTGAAGTCTGGCGCACAACCACCCGCTTGGGGTGTCAAGAGTGAAGCCCTTGACGGTGACGCTGTCGCCGTTGCCGTGGACCTCGTCGGCGAAATCAATACGCTGCTGGGCGTAGCCAACGATTCAAGCGACTTCCGCACGAAGTCTGCCAGACTGGCGAGCGCGAAGCGAAGACTATCTGAACTGCAGTCCATCGCTGCTTGCCATCCGGCAGGTCGAATAACCCGCTTGGATGAGGTGCAAGCAGCCATCGCACGCATCGAAAGTGACTTGATGGAATCCCGGCTACGGGGAGACAGCAAAGGCATGCTATGGGTCTTCCATGCCGGTCTTTACTTGGATACCCCTCTTGACGAATTACTGTACCACGGCGTCGTCGAGCCGGGCCCAGTGAGTGAACTGTCGCGGTTTGCTAGCGGTGCATCGCGCGGCGGGTGGCGACAGCTGTTGCCAACGCTACGGGAAATGGGATACGACGTCGACGACCCTCCTGAGACCGTAGCATCCGACATCGGCACAATCCCAGCTTGCGGTGGCCGGTTCCTTGGTTTCTTGATTGTGTTTCGTAAGATAGTCGAGTCCGGGAATTCGTTCGATCAGACGGAGGCCGCGCTGAACGTCTTTTCGGGGCACGACGACTTTACGGCAGAAGTTTTCGAAAAGCTCGGCCCGGCCAAACGTATGATGAGACGCGCTGGAATATCTACAGGCTGAACCAAGCATTTGACGCGGCGCCTGCCGGTGCCGGACCACGCATGCCCATGCCTTCGGGCGCCGGCGCGCGATGGCGTAACCCGCCGGGGAAGTTCTGGTGGATGAACAACTATTGGTGGCGTGCTGGTGCAAGGCGGCCCATGGTGCGAGGGAGGCGGCGCCGATCCGCCGGCCGGCGCGAGCGTCTGGACTCGCCTCCTGCCACCGCTGCGCGCCTGACCCGCCCTACGGTTCGCCGTGCGGCCACCGTTGTTGGGTATAATCGTTGCATTCCCGGATCGCCGGACCGCCGCGTTTGCTTCCGCCCCATCACACTCCTTCATTAGAAAAATTACTCTTCATGGCTTCTTCCAACGATAACGTCAGCATGGCGCTGTTCTGCGATTTTGAAAACGTGGCGCTCGGTGTGCGCGACGCCAACTACGACAAGTTCGACATCAAGCCGGTGCTGGAGCGGCTGCTGCTCAAGGGCAGCATCGTGGTCAAGAAGGCGTATTGCGACTGGGACCGCTACAAGGCGTTCAAGGCGCCGATGCACGAAGCCAACTTCGAGCTGATCGAGATCCCGCACGTGCGCCAGTCGGGCAAGAACTCGGCCGACATCCGCATGGTCGTCGACGCGCTCGACTTGTGCTACACCAAGTCGCATGTCGACACCTTCGTCATCATCTCGGGCGATTCGGATTTCTCGCCGCTGGTGTCGAAGCTGCGCGAGAACGCCAAGAAGGTGATCGGCGTCGGCGTCAAGCAATCGACCTCCGACCTGCTGGTGGCCAACTGCGACGAATTCATCTTCTACGACGACCTGGTGCGCGAGAGCCGCCGCGCCAAACGCGATGCCGGCGAGGCCAACAAGCCGGCCGTCAAGCGCTCGCCGGAAGAGGAGCGCGGCCGCCGCGAGGAGATGGACAAGCGCCGCAACCAGGCGGTCGAGATCGCCGTCAACACGTTCGAGGCGCTGGTGCTCGAACGCGGCGACAGCGGCAAGATCTGGGCCTCCGTGCTGAAGGAGGCGATCAAGCGCCGCAAGCCGGACTTCAGCGAGTCCTACTATGGCTTCCGCACCTTCGGCAACCTGATCGAGGAATGCAAGGCGCGCGGCCTGCTCGAATTCGGCCGCGATGAAAAATCCGGCGCCTACGTGTACCGCAGCAGTGGCTCGTCCAACGGCGCCATGCAGGGCGCGGCCGAATCGCCTGCGTCCGAAGGTTCCGGCGCCGAGGCGCAGGAAGGCGGCAAGCAGGAATCGCGCCGTAGCCGTGGCCGGGGCCGCACCGCCGCCGAGCGCTTCGCCGAGCGCCAGACCGAGCGCCTGGCGCAGCAGGCGCGCGCGGAACAGGACGCCGACGACCAGAACGCCGGCGACGAGCGCGACAACGCCGACGAGGCCGCGCCGGGGGCCTACGCGGCTTGGCAGAGCGAGCCGGAACAAGCGCAGGGCCAGCCCGAAGCGCAGCCGGAAGCGCAGCCGTCGGCCCAGCCGGAATCGGACCGCAACCGTGGCCGCGGACGCGGCAATCGCGGCGGCCGCAAGCAGGGCGAGCGCCAGGGCGGCCACGGCGCCGTGGCCGCGGCCGAGGCGCCGGTGGTGACGGAGATGGCGGTCGACCTGCCGGTTCAGCCGCCGGCCGAGGTGTATGGCGAAGCGGTGCAGTCTGTGCCGGACGAGGCGCCGGCGCCGGCCAAAAAGAAAAGCGGTCCGAAGCCGCCCGCGCGCAAGGCGAAGGCCGCGGCCAAGCCGGCGGCGGAAGAGGGCAAGCCGGCCAGGGGCGGCAAGGGACGCAATGCCGCCGCCGCGCCGGTTGCCGTGGAAGCGGTCGCGCCGGTGGCGGTCGAGGCTGTTGTGGCCGAGTCCGCTCCAGCCAAGCCGGCCAAGGCGAAAGCGCCGCGCAAGCCATCCACCCGTGCGCCGCGCGCGGCCAAGGCCGCCGTCGAGTCGAACGAGTAAAACAAGTAGGCCGAACAAGTAAGCCGGGGGGGCGGCGCCGGATCGTATAATGACAACATTACGATCTTATTAACCAGCGCGGCGGAAGCCGCCCACGGAGGTGCCGCCCCATGCCCATCCTTTCCGCCCTCACGCTCTATCCGATCAAATCCTGCGCCGGCCTGCCGTTGCAGGAGGCCACGCTGACCACGGCGGGGCTGATGACCGAACAGATTTACGACCGCGAATGGATGGTTGTCGACGGCGACGGTGTCTGCATGACGCAACGCGAACACCCGCGCATGGCGCTCATCGCTCCCACGCTGAAAGCCAACACGCTGGAGCTGCGCGCGCCCGGCATGCTGCGCCTGGAAATCCCGCTCGGCCTGCCCGATCCCGACCTGGCGCCGACCTTGTCGACGCAGATCTGGGACCACACCATCCTGGCCTACGACTGCGACGACCTGACCGCCGACTGGTTCACCAAGGTCATCGGCGTGCCGTGCCGGCTGGCGCGCTTCCACGCCAACGCCACCCGCGCCGTTAGCGAGACCTGGACCAAGGGCGTGCCGGCCACCACGCTGTTCTCGGATGGCTACCCGATCCTGGTGGTGGGGGCGTCGTCGCTGGACGACCTCAACGACAAGCTGCGCGGCGCCGGCCGCGAGGCGATCCCGATGAACCGCTTCCGGCCCAACCTCGTCATCGGCGGCATCGAGGCCTTCGAGGAGGACTACGCCGAGTCGTTCCAGATGGGCGACGCGCTGCTCAAACCGGTCAAGCCGTGCCCGCGCTGCCCGATGCCGTCGATCGACCAGGCCACCGGCGTGTTCGGCCCCAACCCGCTCGACCTGATGCAGGGTTACCGCGCCAAGCCGGAGCTGGACGGCGCCATTTGCTTCGGCATGAATAGCATCCTGATCACCGGCGACGGCCAACGTGTGCGCGTGGGCCAGGAAATCGTCGTCACATTGGCGTTTTAATGCACTTCGGCCCGCTTGGGCATTCCCAAGCGGCACAACTTGGCGTAATGTTGCAATGACATGAAACCGGGTCAACAGTAAGGGCAATTATGACGCAAACCGTAGCTGGCAAAGTACCGACGCCGACCGACCTCGCCGCGCGCGCGAACGATCTGGCGGCCGAAAACCAGGCTTTGCGGGCGCGCATGGCTTATTTGCTGGAACAGGCCGAACGCAACCACTCGATCATGACGCGCCACCAGGCGTTCGACTTGAACATCGTCGGCGCCCCCAACTTTCCCGAGCTGGTCGGCACCATCTTCCGCGTGCTGCCGGTGATCTCCGAGCTCGACAGCGTGACCTTGTCGCTGGTCGACGAGGGCGCCGACATCCGCGAGGTCATGCTCAAGCTCGACGTGGTGTTCGCCGATTTTCCCGATCTGATCTTTGTCGAGGCCCTCGACGGCCTCGGTTTCGAGCTCGGTCCGCGCGGCCCGGCGTCGGCCCCGCCCAAGCCGCTGTTGGGCATGTACGACGCGCGGCGCCACGCGCCCGCGTTTCCGAACGCGCCGGCCGGATTGCAAAGCGTGGCGCTGGTGCCGCTGCTGCGTAACAAGCGCATCATCGGCAGCCTGAACCTGGGCAGCCGCGATCCGACCCGCTTCACGCCCAGCCTCGGCACCGACTTCGTCGAGCACATGGCGTCGATCATCGCCATCTGCCTGGAAAACGTCATCAGCAACGAGATGCTCAAGTACATCGGCCTGACCGACTCGCTGACCGGCGTCTACAACCGCCGCTACATCGACCGCCGGCTGCTCGAGGAGATCGCGCGCGCGCGGCGCCAGTCGTATCCGATCTCGTTCATGTACATCGACATCGACCACTTCAAGCGCGTCAACGACACGGTCGGCCACGGCGGCGGCGACGAGGTGCTGCGCGAGGTGGCCACGCGCATCAAGAACGAGCTGCGCGCCTCGGACGCGCTGGCCCGCTTCGGCGGCGAGGAGTTCGTCGTGCTGCTGATCGACGCCAACCTCGAGAGCGCCGCCTTCGTGGCCGAGCGCATCCGCGCGAGCGTGGGCGGCACGATGATCGCGTTGTCGCCGTCGCTGCAATTGTCGGTGACGGTGTCGATCGGCGTGGCCTGCCTCAATCCCGGCGACGCCGAGGGCGACCCGCTGGTCGTGGCGCGCGCCTGGATCGCCCAGGCCGACACCTTGCTGTACGCGGCCAAGGAGGCCGGCCGCAACCGCGTGGTAAGCCTGGCGCCGGCGCGGCCGGACTAGCAAGCCCCGGCCGCGCCGCATCTCTACCCGCTGGGCTTCTTCGAGCCGCGCGCGCCGGCAACAACATTGCCATGAGGAAATAAGTGCTATGCTTGCGGTCTTTCCTTATTTTTTACTTAACAGGCATGTCATGAAAAAATCCCCCCTGGCGGTGGTGCTCGGCGCCGCGCTGTGCTGCGCTTTGCCGTGGTCCCCCGACGCCGCCGCCCAGGCGGTGACCGCGCCGTTCCCGCCCGACAGCGCGTCGGTCGTCTACAAGTCGGACGGCGCCGGCATGATCGTCCAGTTCGCCACGAGCGCGGAGGCGGAATCGTGCAAGGGGTTCGATCCGATCGGCAAGGTGTTCGCGGCCGACCTGCTGCGCCAGAAGCTGCTGGGATTCGTCTACCGGACGGTGGAGCGCAGCAACCGCCTGCTGGGCGCCTATCCGCAGATCGAGACGACGGTCAAGGCCGACAAGCCGCTGCAGATCCGCGGCTATTCGAGCTGGAGCGATTCGAGCGCCGGTTTCCGCAGCAACGGCGCGTGCGGCCCGCTGACCAGCCAGTTCACGCCGCAGCCGCTGCACAAGTATCTGGTGATGTTCAACTTCGCCAACGGCACCTGCACCCAGGACGTGTTCGACGTGACCGGGCCGGAGCAAAAGGCCCCGGTGGAAACGGTGACCGTCGCCGGCTGCGACAAGCCGTGACGGCGGACCGCGCCGCCGCTTAGCGCAGCAACCGGTTCTCCGCCCGCGCGACGGCGTCGGCCACGCCGCGCACCACCACCACGTCGCCCGCCTCGAGCACCGTGTCCGAGGCGACGTCCAGCCGCGCCTTGCCGCGCCGGATGGTGGTCACCTCGGCGCCGGCGCCGGCCAGGTCGACGTCGCCGAGCTGGCGGCCGACGGCCGTGGCGCCGCCGTTCAACGTGACCGAGTGCAGCCGTTCCAGGTCGGAATCCTCGCCGGCGTCGCTGACGCCGTGGAAATAGCCGCGCAGCGACGCGTAGCGCTCCTCGCGCGCGGCCTGCACCCGGTGCACCACGCGCCGCAGCGGCACGCCCAGCATCACCAGCGCGTGCGAGGCGAGCATCAGGCTGCCCTCCATCAATTCCGGCACCACCTCGGCCGCGCCGGCCGCCTTCAGCCGGTCGAGGTCGGTGTCGTCGTACGAGCGCACGATCACCGGCAACGTCGGCGCCAGCTCGTGCACCAGGTGCAGCACCTTGAGCGCCGACGGCGTGCTGGCGTAGGTGATCACCACCGCGCTGGCGCGGTAGATGCCGGCCGCGATCAGGCTCTCGCGCCGCGCCGCGTCGCCGTACGACACCTGGCGGCCGGCCGCCTGCGCCTCCTGCACCCGCTCCGGGTCGAGGTCGAGCGCGTGGTATTCGATGTTCTCCTCGCTCAGCAAGGTCGCCAGGCTCTGGCCGCTGCGCCCGAAGCCGGCCACGATCACGTGCTTGCTGGTGGCCATGGTGCGGCTGGCGATCTTGGTCAGCGCCAAGGATTGCATCATCCACTCGTTGCTCGACACCTTCATGACGATCTGGTCCGACTTGGCGATGATGAACGGCGCCACCAGCATCGACAGCACCATCGACGCCAGCACCACCTGGATGATGAACGGGTCCATCAGTTTGCTGCCGCCGGCCAGGTTGAGCAGCACGAAGCCGAACTCGCCCGCCTGCGCCAGCGCCAGGCCGGTGCGGATCGACACGCCGTCGGACGAGCCGAACAGCTTGGCCAGGCCGGCGATCAGCGCGAACTTGAGCAGCACCGGGCCGCCCAGCAACACCAGCACCAGCCACCAGTTCTCCAGCACCAGGCGGACGTTGAGCAACATGCCGATGGTGATGAAGAACAGTCCCAGCAGCACGTCGCGGAACGGCTTGATGTCCTCCTCCACCTGGTGCTTGTATTCGGTCTCGGAAATGAGCATGCCGGCCACGAAGGCGCCCAGCGCGAGCGACAGGCCGGCCTTCTCGGTGATCCAGGCCGCGCCCAAGGTCACCAGCAGCAGGTTGAGCATGAACAGCTCCTGCGAGCGGCGCTTGACGACGATGGTGAACCAGCCGCGCATCAGCCGGTGGCCGACGACCAGCAGCAGCGCCAGCACGAGGACCGCCTTGAGCGCGGCCCAGCCCAAGGTCTCGACCAGCGCGTCGGGGCGCTGGCCCAGCGACGGGATCAGGATCAGCAGCGGCACCACGGCCAGGTCCTGGAACAGCAGGATGCCGATGATCTTGCGGCCGTGTTCGCTTTCGAGCTCGAGCCGCTCGGTCAGCATCTTGACCACGATGGCGGTCGACGACATCGCCAGCGCGCCGCCCAGCGCGAACGAGGCCTGCCAGCCGATCTGGATAGCCGGCGGCAGCTGGGTGGCGATGGCCCAGCCGAACAGCATGGTGGCGACGATGGTGAGCACCACCTGCGCCATGCCGAGTCCGAAGACGATGCCGCGCATGGCCATCAGCTTGGGCAGAGAGAACTCGAGGCCGATCGAGAACATCAGGAACACCACGCCGAACTCGGCCAGGCCGTGGGTGGCTTCGCTCTGCTCGGCCCAGCCCAGCGCGTGGGGGCCGATCAGGATGCCGACGGCCAGGTAGCCGAGCATCGGCGGCAGGTGCATCATGCGGAAGGCGACCACGCCCAGCACGGCGCTGCCCAGCAGTATCAGGGTCAATTCCAGGGGTGAAAACGTCATTTCAACATAGCCAGTAGAATAATAATTAGTTGTTGGCCGCCGGCGTCCGGCGTTATGTTTTGACTGGCAGGTTTTTTGCTTTCTCAATTCGGCTATACTTGGGTATGAGTGTAACCCATGAAAAAACAATGCTGATAGCTTTTGACGCAAAAATGGCCGGGCACGCATTGCGGCTGGCCCGCGAAACGTTGCAAAACGAGGCCGACGCCATCGCCGCGCTCAACGCCCGGCTGGGCGACGACGACAGCGTGACGCGGGCCATCGAGTTGTTGCTTAATTGCAAGGGCAGGGTGGTGGTGTCGGGCATCGGCAAGTCCGGCCACATCGCCCGCAAGATCGCCGCGACCCTGGCCTCGACCGGCACGCCGGCGCTGTTCGTGCACCCGGCCGAGGCGGCCCACGGCGACCTCGGCATGGTCACCGCCGACGACGCCTTCATCGCCATCTCGTACTCCGGCGAGAGCGCCGAGCTGATGACGATCCTGCCGGTGGTCAAGCGCATGGGCAGCAAGGTCATCGCGATGACCGGCAAGCCCGGCTCGAGCTTGGCGACCATCGCCGACGTCCACCTGAACGTGGCCGTGGCCAAGGAGGCCTGCCCGATGAACCTGGCGCCGACGACGTCGACCACCGTCACCTTGGCGCTGGGCGACGCGCTGGCCGTGGCGCTGCTGGACCTGCGCGGCTTCCGCGAGGAGGATTTCGCGCGCTCCCATCCGGGCGGCGCGCTGGGCCGGCGGTTGCTGACGCACGTGCGCGACGTCATGCGCAGCGGCGCGGATATACCGAAAGTCGGCGCCGACGTGAAACTGACGGACGCGTTGCTGGAGATTACGCAAAAAGGCATGGGCATGACCGCCATCGTCGACGCCGACGACAAGCCGATCGGCGTGTTCACCGACGGCGACCTGCGCCGCATGATCGAGAAGGTGCAGGACTTCACGCAGGTGGTGATCCGCGACGTCATGCACCCGAACCCGCGCAGCATCTCGCCGGAAAAACTGGCGGTCGACGCCGTGGCCGTGATGGAGCGCCACCGCATCAACCAGATGCTGGTGACCGACGCCGACGGCAAGCTGGTCGGCGCGCTGCACATCCACGACCTGACCCGCGCAAAGGTGATTTGATGGCCGATATGACCTACGTGGAACGCGCCGCGCGCGTCAAACTGATGATCTTCGACGTCGACGGCGTGCTCACCGACGGCAGCCTGCAGTACGGCGCCGACGGCGAGGCCCTGAAGACCTTCAACGTCTACGACGGCCTGGGCATCAAGCTGCTGCAGGAGTCCGGCGTGCTGACGGCCATCATCAGCGCGCGCACGTCGCCGCAGGTGGCCAGGCGCGCGGCCGACCTCGGCATCGGCTTCGTGCACCAGGGCGGCCACGACAAGCTGACGCCGTTCAACGCGCTGCTGGAAAAGACCGGCCTGACGGCCGACCAGGTCGGCTTCATCGGCGACGACGTGGTCGACCTGCCGATCCTGACGCGGGTCGGTTTCGCGGTGGCGGTGCCGGGCGGGCGCAAGGAGGTGCTCGAACGCGCCCACCATGTGACGGTGGCGCACGGCGGACGCGGCGCGGTGCGCGAGGTGTGCGAGCTGCTGCTGCACGCGCAGGGCACGCACGAGCGCGTGCTGGCGCAATTCATGGTGTGACGGAGTGAACCATGCGTAAACGAACAGCCCATCGCTGGCAACTGACGCTGACCATGCTCATCGGCGTGTTTGTCGCCGTCGGCAGCTTTTGGCTGGTGCAGGTGGTCAACCAGTCCGGCCAGGAGCAGCAGGCCGACCAGTTCGCCAACGAGCCGGACTACATCATCGACCGCTTCAGCCTGGTGCGCATGACCAAGGAGGGCAAGCCCGCCTACATCGTCTCCGGCGACAAGCTGACCCACCGGCCGGTCGACGACGCCTCCGACATTGACAAGCCGTTCATCAACAGCCTGTCCGGCCAGCAGCCGCCGATGACGATCCACGCCGACACCGCCCGCGTCGACCAAGGCAACACGCGCGTCAAGCTCAACGGCAACGTCGACGTGGTGCGCCCGGCCACGCCGCAGGCCGAGGCGATGCGCCTGCAGACCAGCACGCTGACCGTGTTCCCGGACGAGGAACGCATGGAAACGGCCGCGCCGGTGCAGCTGAAGCTGGGGAACATGAACTCCACCGGCGTCGGCATGAAAACCAATAACGCCACGCGCCAGCTGCAACTGGGCGGGCGCGGCACCATTACGATACCGCCCAAGGCGCCGCGTTGAACCAACAAAACATGAAGGACACGATGATGAAAAAACTGATACTGTCGGCGGTGCTGCTGCTGGCCGCGATGGGCGCGGCCCACGCCGAAAAAGCCGACTCGACCAAGCAGACCGAGATTACCTTCGATAATTTGGACGCCGACGACGTCAAGCAGATCAAGACCTTCACCGGCAACGTCGTGCTCACGCGCGGCACCT
The DNA here is from genome assembly GCA_039916925.1 of Duganella sp. Classification (GTDB taxonomy): domain Bacteria; phylum Pseudomonadota; class Gammaproteobacteria; order Burkholderiales; family Burkholderiaceae_D; genus Rugamonas. The sequence continues at coordinate 1,364 of JBDSKP010000752.1, read as the reverse complement.
TGCTGATGAAGTCGCCCAAGGCGGTCGTCACCGAGGACCCGGAAGGCTACCAGCTCGTGGTGCTGACCGGCGCATCGGGCGTGCAGGCGACGTTCCGCCAAAAGCTCGACGGCGCCGGCGACCAGTGGGTCGAGGGCCGCGCCGACCGCATCGAGTACGACGGCAGGACCGAGCTGGTCAAGCTGTTCTCGAAGGCGCAGATCAAAAAGCTGGAAGGCAGCAAGACCGCCAGCCAGGTCGACGGCGAGTTCATCTCGTATGACAGCCGCCGGGAATTCTTCGCCGTCAAGAACAACGTCAGCGGCGAGAGCAAGCCGGGCGGCGGCCGCAGCACGATGGTGATCCAGCCGTCGATCAAGCCGGCGCCCGCGCCGGCCCCGGCCGCCAACCCGGCGGCGGGGAAATAAGCATGGAGCCAACATGCGGTAGCACCCTGATCGTGCGCGGCCTGCAAAAGACCTACGGCAAGCGCCAGGTCGTGCATGACGTGTCGTTGCAGGTCGAATGCGGCGAAGTGGTGGGCCTGCTCGGCCCCAACGGCGCCGGCAAGACCACCTCGTTCTACATGATCGTCGGCCTGGTGCCGTCGGACGCCGGCACCATCGACATCAGCGGCGTCGACATCTCCTCGCTGCCGATCCACCGCCGGGCCTCGCTCGGCCTGTCGTACCTGCCACAGGAGGCTTCGGTGTTCCGCAAGCTGACCGTGGAGGAGAATATCCGCGCCGTCCTCGAAATCCAGAAGGTGGACGGCAAGCCTTTATCCAAGGCCGCCATCGATGAACGGCTCGACACCCTGCTGGCCGATCTGCAAATCGAAAAGCTGCGCGAGAACCAGGCGCTGTCGCTGTCCGGCGGCGAGCGCCGCCGCGTGGAGATCGCCCGCGCGCTGGCCACCAACCCGCGCTTCGTGTTGCTCGACGAACCTTTCGCCGGGGTCGATCCGATTGCCGTCATTGAGATCCAGCGCATCGTGCGCTTCCTCAAGGAACGCGATATCGGCGTCCTCATTACCGACCACAATGTGCGCGAGACGCTGGGCATCTGCGACCGCGCATACATCATCAACCAGGGCTCGGTGCTGGCCTCGGGCCGGCCGGACGACATCATCGCCGACGAGTCGGTGCGCCGCGTGTACCTGGGTGAACACTTCCGGATGTAAATAGGCCCCATGAAACAGTCATTGCAACTGCGCACGTCGCAGCACCTCGCGCTGACACCCCAGCTGCAGCAGTCGATCCGTCTGCTGCAGCTGTCCACGCTGGAACTGCACCAGGAACTGGAGCAGCTGCTCACCGATAACCCCTTGCTCGAGCGCCTCGACGACCCGCTCGACCGCTCGCTGCGCCTGCTGTCGGACGGCG
>JBDSKP010000751.1:0-4115 GCA_039916925.1 Duganella sp. | reverse complement strand
GATGTGGGGGATGTTCTTGCCATTGATGAACGCGATCGATGAGCGCCTGTCGGCCGCCGGCTATCGCCTCCTGCAATTTCTCGCGTCCCATGCCTTGTTCGGCGTGTCACTGGCGGCGTTGCACGTTACCGTGGCTGCGACGCTCGAACATCGCCTGGGCGTCAACCAGTGGAACCCATGGACCGATCCAGTGGGCGTGCTCGATCAGTTCCTGCGCGTTTGCCTTCTGTACTGCCTGATTCTCGTCGCGCTGAAAGCGTTCAAATTCTATCGGCGCCATCACGTCGACGAGATCAAGCTCGAACGCCTCGAGCAGCGCTTTCTGGAAACCCGGCTCAACGCGCTGCGCATGCAGCTCGACCCGCATTTTTTGTTTAACTCGCTGAACGGCATTTCCGCGTACGTCGAGCACGAACCCAAGCTGGCGCGCAAGATGATCGAGCACCTGGGCGATCTGCTGCGCCTGTCGCTGGCCACGCGCAACCGGCAGGAAGTCACGCTGGCCGAGGAAATGGACTTCCTCGGCCACTACCTGGCACTGCACCGGATGCGCTTCGAAGACCGCCTGCGGGTCACGGTGGACATCGCGCCGGACGTCGAGCAGGCGTGCATTCCATCGCTGCTGCTGCAGCCGCTGGTGGAAAACGCCATCAAGCACGGCATCGCCGGGCGCGTCACCGGCGGCCGCGTGTCCGTCTCGGCGCGGCGCGCCGGCGACCGGGTCGACATCCGCGTGACCGACGACGGCGTCGGCCTGCCGCCGGACTGGCACATGGCGACGCCGCAGGGACTGGGCTTGAGCGTGACGCGCGACCGGCTGTCGGCCATGTATTCGGCCGGGGAATTCGAGTTCAACGTCGAGCGCCGCGCCGGCGGCGGCACCGAAGCGCGGATTTCATTACCGTACGCCATATCGAAAGAGGTCCAGCATGCCCACGCCATCGGTTAAGCCATTGACGGCCCTGGTCGCCGACGACGAGGCGCCCGCGCGGCGCCGCCTCGGCGACTTGTTGCGCAACGTCGCCAACGTGGCCGAAATCATCGAAGCCGCCGACGGCGACTCGGCCGTGCGGCTGATCGAGAGCCGCCGTCCGGACGTGGTGTTCCTCGACATCCAGATGCCCGGCCAGTCGGGCCTGAGCGTGGTCGACGCCGTCGGCCTCGACCGCATGCCCGTCACGGTGTTCGTCACCGCCTACGACCACCACGCGATCACCGCCTTCGAGGCCAACGCCCTCGACTACCTGTTGAAGCCTTTCAGCGACGAACGCTTCGAGGCCACGATGGCGCGCATCGGCAAGCGGCTCGATGAGCGCCGCCAGAGCGACGCCGCCGAACCGGAGCGGTGGGACCGGCTGGTGGTCAAGTCGGAAGGCACGACGCAGTTCGTCAAGGCGGCCGACATCGACTGGATCGAAGCGGTGGGCGTGTACGTCAATTTATACATCGGCGGCAAGGCGACGCTGTACCGCGCCCCCATCCACCTGCTGGCCGAAAAACTCGACCCGGCCCATTTCGTGCGCATCCACCGCTCGGCCATCGTCAATCTCGAGAGCATCCTGCATCTCGAACCGATCTCGCACGGCGAGTTCGAGGTGGTGTTGAAGCACGGCGGCAGAACCAAGGTCAGCCGTACCTTCCGCGGCCAGCTGGAAAAGCGCCTGGGGCAGGCGCTGTAGCGTCACAGCGGCGGCGCGGCGGCGTGCTTGCGCAGGTGGTCGGCGTGGGCGGGCATCGCCGCCACCGTCCGCGTGATGCTCTCGCGCACCCTGGCGAAATGCACCTGCAACGTCCGCAGGTCGACCAGGTCGACGAACGGATCGTAGGCCTTGGGTACCACGCCCAGGCCCATCAGGATCGACACGTGCGACGACACCGTGAAGGCCAGGTTTTCGTAGATGACGACGCGGCCCGTTTCGCGGAACACGTCGATCTAATGGCGCAGCGTAGTTGATGCTGGTCGATTCGAGCGGCTCGAGAAAACCGCCCGACAAGCCGATCGCGACGCAGTTCTTGACCCACGTCTTGCGGCGGCGGCCGGTGGTGAAGCGCAGCTGGCGCGGCGCGTCGAGCGCGGCGCCGTCCAGCCCATCGAGCAGCACCCGCGCCGCCTCGCCATCGCTGGTGAAGGCGTCGCAGTACACGTGGCCGTTGCCGGTGCGGTGCTGCAGCGGAATGCGCCAGCTCCAGCCCGCGCTGCTGGCGGTCGACGTGGTGTACGGCGTGAGCGGGTCGACGCGCGCGCACGGCACGGCCTGCGCGCTGTTACAGGGCAGCATGGCGCCCCAGTCGTCGTAGCCGGCCTGGTACACGCCTTCGATCAGCAGGCCGCGGAAGCCGGAGCAATCGATGAACAGGTCGCCCTCGACGCGGCGCCCGTCGCGCAGCTTGACGGCCGTGATGAAGCCCGTTTCGGCGTGCTGCTCGACGTCGCAGACCATGCCCTCGACGCGCCGGACGCCGCTCGCCATGGCGTAGTCGCGCAGATGGAGCGCATACAATCCGGCGTCGAAATGGAAGGCGTAGGAATACGCGTTGGACGCCGCAGGCTGGTCGCCGTACGGCGGCAGGAAGCGCTGCTGGCGCGCCATCGCCGTCGCCATCGACCATTGCTCGTACGACGGCATGTCCTTGAATTCGCGCGCCAGCCGCAGCCAGTACAGGTGCGGCGGTAGGTTTTCCATGGCCGGGCCGAAATCGCCGAAGCCATGGAAGAAGCGATTGCCGACATGCCCGCAATCCTTGAAGTCGATGCCGAGCTTGAACGTCGCCTGCGTCTTCCTGACGAAATCGGCGCCGTCCAGGCCGAGCGCCAGATTATAGTGGCGGATGGTGGGCAGGGTCGCCTCCCCCACCCCCACCGTGCCGATCTCGGGCGATTCGACCAGCACGATCTCGCACGCCTTGCCCAGCTTGCGCGCCAGCGGCGCGGCGGTCATCCAGCCGGCGGTGCCGCCGCCGACGATGACGATTTTCCGGATTGCCCGGTCGGCGATGTGCATGAATGTCCCGCTCAGTAGGTGCCCATCCGGACCTTCAGCACGGCCGGACGGCCGGTCAGGTTGAGGCCGTGATCGGTCTGGTCGCCGTTCCAGTTGCGCTCCATGACCCATTTGCCGGCCGCGTCGAAGCGTCCTTCCTCGACGCGCGCGAACATGGCCGGCTTGTTGGCGTTGGCGCCGGTGCCGTTGATCTTGACGCGCGCGTGCTGGCCGAAGATGATGAACTCGCCCTCGCCGATTTGCGCGACCGCGACGCCGCCGCTGGCAGATTCGGTGCCCGGCGGGATGTCCTTCATGTCGGCCGACTCGGGCTGCTCGCCGAGCTGCCACTGGCGGAACGAAACGGTCAGGCTCCAGTCCTTGAACGCCATCGTCTGCGGCGTGCGCGCGTCGCTTTCGGCGACGCCCTGGGTGCGGCCCTCCAGCGCCCAACCCGCCCACAGCCGCTCCATCGGGCGGAACGCCGCGTAGATCTTGCCGAACGGCTCGACCATGGTTTTGTCCTTCAGCTTGGTGCCCAGCGGATAGTTGCTGTAGTCGGCGTAATCGACGCCGAACGGCGCCACGCCGATCGCGCCGCGCCCCAGGATCTGGTAGACGTAGCGCGCGTAGGTCGGCGAGTTGCCCATCTCCGGCACGAACAGCGCGTTGTCCTTGCGCTGGAAGAACTCCAGGTTGGCCTTGACCCGGTCCGACTCGGACGCGTACAGGTCGGGCGCGGCGACGTCGATGTGCGGGGCCGCTGCCTTGTAGATGTCGATCACGTCATACGACGGGCCGCCGCTGGCGAAGTTCTGCTTCCACGGCGCCATCGGCTCGAGCGGGTCGCGCAAGGCGGCGTTGACGTACATCGGCAGGTTGTAGACCGCGCGTCCGGCCTTGGCGACCTCCTCGATATAGCTGGCGATCGCGTAGGCGTGGAAATACTCGCCGGCATAGGGGCCGTAGACCTCGGTCCAGGTGCCCGTGGCCGCGCCGGCGACCGGCGACTTTTTGTAGGCCAACACCGCCGGCGGCACCGGCTGCTTGAACGCGGCCTCCGCCTGCGGCGAGTAGTCGCGCGCGTTGCCGTAGGTGCCGACCTCGTTTTCGACCTGCACCATGATGACGGTG
>JBDSKP010000750.1:0-7321 GCA_039916925.1 Duganella sp. | reverse complement strand
GGCGGATGTGGACTGGGTCGGCCAGGGCGACGGCCTGCTCGCGCTCGACCGCAACCATGACGGCGCGATCGACGACGGCGGCGAGCTGTTCGGCACATCGACCGCCACGGCCGGCGGCGGCAAGGCGCGCGACGGCTTCGCCGCGCTGGCCGGGCTCGACGCGAACGGCGACGGCGTCGTCGACCGCAAGGACGCGCAGTTCGGCGACCTGCGCGTGTGGGTGGACGCCAACGCGGACGGCGTCAGCCAGGGCGCGGAACTGCGCACGCTCGACGCGCTGGGCATCGCCAGCCTGAAGGTGGGCGCGAGCGCCACCAGCGAATTGGACAACGGCAACTGGATCGGATTGCGGTCCAGCTACACCACCACCGACGGCGGCGTCGGACAGGTGGCCGACGTCTGGTTCCGGGCCGAGCGGGCGACGCCGGCGGGCACGGCAAGCTCGCAAGGGGGCGAGGTGGGCACGCAAGTGGGCACGCAAGTGAGCACGCAGGTGAGCGCGCTGGCGCAGGCGCTGGGCGGCTACGCGCAGGCGCAGGCCGAACAGGCCGGCCTGCCGGCGACTCCATCCCTGATCGCCGCCGGCGCATCCGGGGAACGGGCGCCGGCCAGCGGATTAAGCGGCAATATCGCCTCGCTGGCGGAGCAAATGAAACGCTACGACGCCAGCACGGGCTTGAGCGGCAGCGTGACGGCCCACGCCACCGAATGGTTCCGCAAACCGAACGACAACGGCATACTGGCGGCGAAGTAAGCGCTCGCCCAATCCGCCCCGGCGCCGGCGCCGGCGTCCAAGATAAAGCGGCAAGCGTGATGCTTGCCGCTTTTACATGGTTCCTCACGGATTTCCGGAATTATGCTTTTTCCCACGACGTTTGCCGCGCGCCGCGTGCGTCTTGCCCACGTGCGCCTTGCGCTCAACGCCATTGCCGACGCCGGACACCGCCGCGGTGGCCGGCGCCCGACCTGTCGTTGGGCGCGCCGCCGACTGCGGTGCGACCCGGGACGGCTCGCGGCCGGCGGCGCCGGCATCCGTCCGCTGCGACGCCGGCCGCTTGCCACTGCTCGGCGGCGAGTGGCGCCGTGGTCGCGGGGCGTCGGCCTCGTGCGAGTCGGCGGGGGCGCCGAACAGACGCGCTATCGCCGCTTTCCGCGCGCCCCGGCAGACATCGGCTAGCAGCCATTCATCGCCGCCTGGCAGACGCAGCCAGATGGCTTTCCACGCGTTGCGGTTGCCGCCGCCCTGCAGGTTCGCAAAGCGCGAGGGTGACATGGGGCGATCGCCATGGCGGATTTCCGCCCCCTCCACCACGGCGAAGTAGGACTTGCCGCCGAAACTGGCACGCAGTCTCGTCCCGTCCGGGAGAAACACCTGCTTCCATTGGTATCCGGCCTCGGACGGCGCCGACGGCCGCTGCTCTGCCGCCGGGGGCGGTTTCATGTAGCCGCGAATCGCCTCGCAGATGAACGGCTCGAGCCCGAGGCTATCGGACCAAAATATGCCGGTGTGTTCGCCCAAGGCTTCCAGGAGCTCGCTGGGCACGCGGATGGGAAAGTGGAGAGTGGACATGTGGGGCTCCCGAAAATGGGGTTTTACTAAGCGCCGCTATTGCCCGCGAAGGCTTACTACAGCGCGCTATCGCTTACTAAATTTGCCGGGCCGAACGCTAAACCGTACTAAAGTCCATGGCCCTGTATTGGTTAGAGCCGCTTAGCACCTTTTAGTTCGCCCGTAGTGAGCATTAGTGCGGCATAGCGACGACTATCGCGCATTAGCATGGGATCGCGCGTTTTAGTAAAACCCCAAAAAAAGCACCCCTGATACCACCTCCTCCCATGGGCGCGCTCCGTAGCATCGGGCAATTTACACACTGTTCATTCCTTCGTAGACTAGCGTACAGCTTTCACTGGTCGACAACATGCCCACAAGAAAAATCAAAATCGGCGCCAAAACCGTGCAACTGGACGCGCGCCCGGATCGGCTCGACCTGCGCGACCGTCCATACGCGCCGCCGATCGCCTCCTTGCCGCCGCGCTGGCCCGAAGACGCCGCGCTGCGCAGGCTGTTGCCGCCCTACATCAAGCGGGGGCTGGTGCTCGATCAAAAAACCGAGGGCGCGTGCACCGGCTACGGCCTGGCCGCCACCGTCAACTTCCTGCTGTGGACCAACGCCAAAAACAAAAGGGATTTCACCGGCGTCAGTCCGCACATGCTGTACGACCTGGCGCGCTTTTACGACGAGTGGCCCGGCGAGGATTACGACGGCTCGAGTTGCCGCGGCGCGATGAAGGGCTGGAACAAGCACGGCAGTTGCGCGCGCGCGCTGTGGACCCGCAGCGTGCACGCGCCCGGCGCCAAGGCCTACCGACCCGCCGCCGACTGGGCCCACGACGCGCTGGCGCGCCCGCTGGGCACTTATTACCGCATCGACAGCGCCTCGGTGACCGACATGCAGGCCGCCATCCACGAGATCGGCGCGATCTACGTGTCGGCCTCGGTGCACGACGGCTGGGCGCTCGAGTCCGCTCCGCCGGGCGCGCCGGCCAAGGCCCACGACGGCCTGCCGGCCATCGCCTGGACCGACGGCGCCGCGGCCACCGGCGGCCACGCGTTCGCCATCGTCGGCTACAACGAGCGCGGCTTCGTGGTGCAGAACTCCTGGGGCGGCGACTGGGGCGCCGGCGGCTTCGCCGTGCTGGGCTATCCGGACTGGGCCGCCAACGGCACCGACGCCTGGGTCGCCGCGCTGGGCGTGCCGCAGGTGGCGCACGCGCTGCCGCCGTCGCGCGCGCGCCGCATCGGCCAGTCGCTGGTGACGGGCGACGCCCGTCCGCCCGCCAATCCGGCCACGGCGGCGGCGCAGCCGTGGACCACCGAGGGCGCCTACGAGCACGCGCTGGTGGCCGGCAACAACGGCGCGGTGCGCATCGGCCGTCCCGACATCGGCCGCCCGCAAGACCTGGTCGAGCAACTGGTGCTGGGCAACCTGGGCCAGTGGCTGCGCGGCGACGGCGCGGCCGGCGGCAAGGTCGTCATCTACGCCCATGGCGGCCTCAACGCGGAGGCGGACTCGATCCAGCGCATCCGCGTCATGGGCCCCTATTTCAAGGCCAACGGCGTCTATCCGCTGTTTTACACGTGGCGCACCGGCCTCCTCGACACGGTGTCCGGCGCGCTGGACGACGCGCTCGGCCTCGCGCCCGGCCAGGCCATCGCGGGCGGCCTGATCGCCGAGGCCAGGGACAAGCTGCTGGAGGCGGTCGCCCACAACATCAAGTGGTCGTGGAACGAAATGAAGGCCAACGCCGCCCAGGCCGCGCAGGGCGGCGGCGCGCTGGCGCTGCTGGCCGCCGCGCTGGTGCGGCTGCGCGCCGTCCACCCCGCGCTCGAGCTGCACCTGGTGGGCCATTCGGCCGGCGCCTTCGTCCACGGCCACCTGCTCGACCTGTGCCGGGCCGCCGCGCTGCCGGTGGCCTCGGTCACGTTGTACGCGCCGGCCTGCCCGCTCGCGTTCGCGGCGCGCCACTACCAGGCGCGCGTGGCCGACGGCTTCCTGGCCGCCGACCGCTTCTGGCTGCATATCCTGTCCGATGTGAGCGAGCGCGACGACACCGTCGGGCCGTACGGCAAGTCCTTGCTGTATCTGGTGAGCCGGGGCTTCGAAGAGCTGCGCAAGACGCCGCTGGCGGGCCTGCAGCGCCTGCTGTACCGGGGCGCCAACGACCCCGACGACGAGTTGTGGACGCCGGTCGACTGGCCACGGGTGAAGGCGTGGCGCGCGTGGGTGGCGGCGCTGCCGCCGCAGGCCGACGGCGCGGCCGCGTGCGAGGTGGTCAGCGACCGAATCAAGGTGTCGGCGACGCGCACCGAAAAGGCCAGCCACGGCGGCTTCGACAACGATATCCGCGTGCTCGCCCGCACCATCAACCGGGTGCTGGGGCGGGCGCCGTCGGCGCCGCTGGCGGTGCCGGTCGAGGACCTCGAGTATTGACCAGCTGATCGCTAGCTGATGTAGTTGAACAGCGACAGGCCCGCCATCGTCTTGAACGACTTCTGCGCCGCGTCCAGCGTGGTCTGCTGCTGCGTGAACAGCGAGATCGCCTTGACCACGTCGACGTCCTGCAGGCCCGACAAGGTGGTCGCGTATTGCAGGTTGAGGTCGTCGCCGGAGCTGTCGAGGTAGTCGAGCTCCTTCAGGCGCGAGCCGACCGCCGACTCCACCGACAGCATGTTGTCGGAGGCGCTGTCGATGTTCAGTTGCGCCTGGTTCAGCTTGTTGTTCAGGCTGGCCTGGCCGGCGGCGCCGTCGCCGGGCGCGCGCAACGCCGCGATCAGGTCGGTGACGGTGGTAAACACCGACTGCTTGATGCTCGGCTCGACGCTGAACGAATCCTGATCGGCCGGATCGCCCTTGATATCGAACTGCAAGCCGTCGAACGTGATGTTCTGGCCACTGACATAGGGCTGCGGCACGGCCGGCACCGGCGTGGCCGGCACCGGCTGGTTCAACGTCAGGTCGGTGACGGTGTAGGTGGTCACCTTCGGCACGCCCGGCGTGGCCGGCACCACCTGGAAATCGATCTGGTAACGGTTGCCGGTCAACTGCGTGGCGTCCTTGACCGAGCCGCCGCTGATGATGCCGCTGCCGCCGCGGCCGTAGTTGGCGGCCGCCGCGCCGGTGACGAAGGTGCCGTTGCCGGTGGCGTTGTTCTCGAACACGGACGAACCCGAATCGCTGATCGGCAAGGTGCGGGTCGAGCCGACCTGCAGCGAGCGCTGGCCCTGGTCGCCCTGGTAGGCGGCGCCGGTGGCCGTTTGCGTGAACGGCAGCGTGGTCGATTTATACCCGGAAAACACAAAGCCGCCGACGCCGTCGGAGCTGTTGGCCTGGCCCAGCAGGTCCTGCAGCTTGCCCTCGAGCTCGACGGCCAGCGATTCGCGGTCCTTCTGCGTCATGCTGCCGTTGCCGGCGTTGACGGTCAGCGTCTTGATGTCCTGCATGATCGTGCCCGAGCCGCGCAGCGCCACCGATTCGAGCGACAGCATCGACTTGGCGTTGGCGCGGTTGGTCACCAGCTGCGTGTTGACGCCCTGCGACTGCGTCACCTCGAGCGCGCGCGCGGTGGCGATCGGATCGTCGGCGGCGGTCAGGTTCTTGCGCCCGGTCGACAACTGCGACTGGGTGCGCGCGAGCGCCGACTGCAGCGAGCTGATCTGCCCGACGCCGACGTCGTAGATGGTCTTGGAACTGATGCGCATGGTCATGGTGCCACCTCTTCAATATTGTCTATCGCCCAACGCGGCCCGCCCATCAGTTACCCAAACTGAGCAAGGTATCGAACAACTGGCTGGCCACCTGCATCACCTTGCCGGCGGCCTGGTAGGCCTGCTGGTAGCGTAACAGATTGGCCGCCTCCTCATCCAGATTCACACCGGACACGCTTTGCTGGGCGTTGGTCGCCTGGGCCACGGCGGCGTCGGCCGCGGCGCCACCGATCTGCGCCTCGCGCGCCTTGCTGCCCACATAGTTGACCATCTGCGCGTACGAGGTCTGGAACGTGGCGTTGCCGTTGTCCATCGTGTTCTTGGTCTGCAGCGCGGCCAGCAGCGCGCCGTTGCGGCCATCGCCCACGCCGCTGGTGTTGGGGCCGACCGTGAACTTGTCGAGGTTGGCCGGGGTGCCGCTGATGGCGAAGTTGACGCCGCCGAAGCTGATCGCCGCGCCGTCGGTGTACGGGATGCTCGGCGTGCCGGCCGGATACACCGTGGCCACGCCGTTGACCGTCACCGTCACGTCCTGCGTCGCCGGAAAGCCCGACAGCGAATTGGTGGCCTTGTCGAAGGCCAGGGTCACCGGCGCCGTCAGCGCGTTGCCCGGCGCCAGGTAGGTGGCGTCGACGGTGCCGGCCGTGATCTTGGCGTTGCCGGCGTTGGTGGTCGGCGCGGCCGTGGCGATCGGCGCGGCCAGCGCGATCTTGGTGCGGTCCTCGATCAACACGTCGAAATCCTTGGCCGCGTTGTAGGTCGGGCGCACCAGGAAGTTGTCGTTGGCCGCCGGCGTGCCGGTGATCGTGTAGGCCACGCCGTCGATCACCTGCGGCGCCGTCTGCGGGAACGGGTTGATCTGCGTGACCAGCCCGTCGCTGAGGCGCTTGACGCTGAAGTTGGTGCCGTCGAAGTCGACGCTGTAGTCGCTCGCCGTCAGGCCGGCGGCGTCGGTCACCACGGCGCTGACGGCCGCCGTGCTGGTCGACAGGTTGTTGGTGTTGCTGCCGACGTAGGCGTTGATCGGGCCGAAGAACGGCGTGCCGAGCGCGCCGTTCTGGTCCTGGCCCAGCTGGTGCTGGGCGTTGAAGCTGACGGCGATGGCGGCGGCCACCTGGCCGAGCGAATTTTGCGCGCGGTCCATCGGGCCGTTGCGAAAATCCATCAGCCCGCCCAGCTGGCCGCCGGTCAGCACCCGGTCCGGCAGCGCGCTGAAGTTGCCGTTGTCGGACAGGTAGCCGACCGTCATGCGGGTGACGTCGGTCGGCGAGCTGGCCGTGCCCAGGGTGAACGCGGTGTTGCCCACCACTAGCGGCTGGCCGGTGCCCATCTGCACGGTCAGCGAATTGTTGTCGCCGGCGATGACGGTGGTCTTGACCAGCTTGTTCAACTCGGTCAGCAGCGCGTCGCGGTGGTCCAGCAGGTCGTTGGGCGCCTTGCCGTCGGTGCTCAGCGACGAGATGCTCTTGTTGAGCTCGGCGATCTGGCGGGCGAACGAATTGATCTCGCCCACGTTCGAGACGATCTGGCCGTTGACGCCCGACGAGATCTCCGACAGGCGCGCGCTCAGGCCCTGGAAGCGCGCCGCCAGCGATTCGGCGGTCGACAGCATGGCCTGGCGCGACGCCGCCGAGGCCGGGTTTGACGTGGCGTCCTGGACGCCGTTGAAGAAGTCCTGCAGCGCCGGCGACAGCCCGGCGGTCGGGTCGGCCAGCAGGTTGTCGATCTGGCCGATCTGCTTGGAGTAGACGTCCAGCGACGCCTGGGTCGACTCGGCGTTGCGCAGCTGGGTGGCGAGGAAGTTGTCGTAGTAGCGGCGCACGGCCGCCACCTCGGTGCCGGTGCCGACGAAGCCGAAGCCCTGGTCCAGGGTCGGCGTGTCGCTCTGGATCGCGACCTGGCGGCTGTAGCCCGTCACACCAGCGTTGGTGATGTTGTTGCCGGTCGTCGCCAACCCGACCTGGGCTGCCAACAATCCGCTTTTGCCGATGCTCAGTAGACTCATGATGTTTTACTCTTAGTTATGATGGGTAACGGCCGCGCGCGCGAAAACTT
>JBDSKP010000749.1:0-18198 GCA_039916925.1 Duganella sp. | reverse complement strand
ATTTCGTCCATGCCGGGGCCTGGCTTGAGCGAGATGCCGCCGGTGTCACCTTGTATTGAGGCCGGCCGGCGCCGCGCCATGCATGCCGAACGACGAAGGGCGGATAGCCGGGCAACACCCGCCAATCCACCCTTCGTGTTTTGTGCCTACGAGCCCGCGCGGCCGATCAGGAAATTCGACAGCAGCGGCACCGGACGACCGGTCGCCCCTTTCGCGCCGCCCGATTTCCATGCCGTGCCGGCGATGTCCAGGTGCGCCCAGGTGTACTTGCGCGTGAAGTTCTCCAGGAACGCCGCCGCCGTGCACGATGCGCCGCCCGGCGTGCCGATGTTGGCCAGGTCGGCGAAGTTCGACTTCAACTGCTCGTTGTACTCCTCGCCGATCGGCAGGCGCCACGCGGTGTCGCTCGAGGCTTGGCCGGCGGCCATGATCTCGTCGGCCAGTTGGTTGTGGACGTCGTCGTCGCGCGTGAACAGACCGCTCTTGTGGTGGCCCAGCGCGACGATGCAGGCGCCGGTCAGCGTGGCGATGTCGATCACCGCCGCCGGGTTGAAGCGCTCGGCGTAGGTCAGCGCGTCGCACAGCACCAGGCGGCCTTCGGCGTCGGTGTTGAGGATTTCGATGGTCAAACCGTTCATCGACGTGACGATGTCGCCCGGCTTGGTGGCGCGGCCCGACGGCATGTTCTCGCAGCTGGCGATCACGCCGATCACGTTCAGCTTCAGGTCCATTTCGCCGATCGCGCGGAAGGTGCCCAGCACCGAGGCGGCGCCGCCCATGTCGTACTTCATTTCGTCCATGCCGGGGCCTGGCTTGAGCGAGATGCCGCCGGTGTCGAAGGTGATGCCTTTACCGACCAGCACCACCGGCGCGTCCTTGGATTTGCCGCCCATGTGCTTGAGGATGATGAACTTGGGCGGCTGCTCGCTGCCGTTGGTGACCGACAGGAAGCTGTTCATCTTCAGCGCCTCGAGCTGCTTGCGGTCGAGGATCTCGACGTCGAACTTGTAGTCCTTGGCCAGCTTCTTCGCCGTGTTGGCGAGATAGGTCGGGGTGCAGATGTTGGCCGACAGGTTGCCCAGCTCCTTGGTCAGGTCCATGCCGTTGGCGATCGCCACGGCCTGCGCCAGCGCCAGCTTGGTGGCGGGGCTGCCCGGCACCGCCAGGGCGATCTTCCTGACGCCGGCCGGCGCCGGATCTTTCTTGCTTTTCTGGCCGTCGGTGCGGAACGCCGCCTCGTGCGCGCCTTGCACCACGCAGCGGATCGCCCAATTGACGTCGCGCCCTTTCACTTCGGTCATCGGCAGTGCGATAATAGCGTCGCTCGCGCCCAGGGCCGAGAAAGCCTTCAATGTCGCCGAGACGCCGCTGGCGAAGCTTTTTTCGCTGACGGCGTCGTCGCTGCCCAGGCCGACCAGCAGCACGCGTTCGGCGCTGGCGCCCTTGACGCCGCGCAGCAGCAGGGTGGTGCCGGCTTTGCCGCTGATGTCGCCGGACTTGAGCGCGGCCGTGATCTCACCGGAGCCGTCCAGTGCTTTGGCAGCTTGCGACAGCTTTTTATTTTCGAACACCGCCACGGCGACGACGCCGGTCTTGGCCGAGTTGATGGTGTTTTTTGTGTCGAATGCTTTTATGCTAAAGTCCATTTGATTCTCCGTGTCGTGTACGAATTGCCAGCCCCGTTTGGCCTGATCGGCCGGGCTGTTATTAAACTTGTGGCCCTGTGACGAGCCCTTAACTACCGAATTATAACTTTCGAATGATCTTTCAACGCACCCTACGACGTGAAATGGCCAGCACCGCCTTCGCCAGCTTCACGATCCTGTTCAGCGTTTGCGTTACCTGGACCTTGATCGGCATACTGGGCAAGGCCGCCGGCGGCAAGGTCGCCTCCAGCGACGTCGTCGCGCTCATCCTGTTCGCGACGGTGAATTATCTGCCAACTATCCTCATCCTCACCAGCTTTATTTCGGTGCTGATGGTGGTCACGCGCAGCTATCGCGATTCCGAGATGGTGGTGTGGTTCGCCTCCGGCTTGAGCCTGACGCGCTGGGTGGGGCCGGTGCTGACCTTCGGCCTGCCGATGGTGCTGCTGACGGCGGCCCTGAGCTTCGTCGCCGCGCCGTGGGCCAAGGAAAAAAGCACCGAGTACGTCGAGCGCTTCGCCAAGCGCGAAGACCTGCAGAAGGTCTCGCCGGGCCAGTTCCGCGAATCGTCGTCGGCCAACCGCATCTTCTTCGTCGAAGGCGTCGCCGGCGAAACCTCGGTGGTGCAGAACGTGTTCGTCAACACCGTCGATAAAAACGGCACGTCCGTCATCGTCGCGCGCGAGGGTGTGATCTCCGCCGGGCCGAAAGGCGAACGCTATCTGGTGCTCAAGAACGGCCGCCGCTACCAGGGCATGCCGGGGCAGTCGGACTTCCAGACCATGGAGTTCGACACCTACAGCATGCGCGTGGCCAACCAGGCCCAGGACCTCGACTCCGAGCGTGACAGCGACTCCGTGCCGACCATGGAGCTGCTCGCCGATAGCAGCAATTTCGGCCGCGCCGAGCTGCTGTGGCGGATCGCCTCGCCGCTGACCTGCCTGGTGCTGGTGCTGCTGGCGATACCGCTGGGCTTTGTCAATCCGCGCGCCGGCAGCTCGGCCAACCTGATTATCGCGTTGTTGATCTTCTTCTCGTACACCAACGCGGTCAAGCTGGTCGAGGCCAGCGTCAGGCAGGGCAAGTTCACGTTCGCGCTGTCGTGGTGGCCGCTGCACCTGATGGCCGCGCTGACGGTGCTCGGCCTGTTCGCCTGGAGGCTCAATCTGAACCACCGCTACCACCCGCTGGCGTTGCTGGCGGCGCTGAAACGATCGCGCAACGCCGGCAAGAAGGCGGCCGATAACAAGGCGGTGGCGCCATGAGGATTTTGCAACGCTACTTCGCCGTCACCATCTTCCAGGCGGTGGCCTTCGTGCTGGTGGCCTTCCTGGCGCTGCAGGCCTTCATGGACCTGACGGGCGAGTTGCCGCGCGTCGGCAAGAACGGCTACGCGCTCCAGTACGTGCTGCTGTTCGTGGCGGTCAAGCTGCCGGGCCACGTGTACGAGGTGATGCCGCTGGCGGCGCTGATCGGGACCATCTATACGATGGCGCAGTTCGCGTCGACGTCCGAGTTCACCATCATGCGCGCCTCCAGCATGACCACCGGCATGGTGGCCTGGATGCTGGCCAAGATCGGCATCGTGCTGGTGATTATCACCTTCATCTTCGGTGAGCTGATCACGCCGCGCACCGCGCCGCTGGCGGAAAAAATCAGGCTCAGTGGACGCGGCGCCGCGATTTCGACCGAGTTCCGCTCCGGCCTGTGGACCAAGGATATCGTCAAGTCCGAAGGCATGACCGGGGAGGTGATCGGTTCGCGCTTCTTCAACGTGCGCGAGGTGCGCCCCGACGGCAAGCTGTTCGACGTCAAACTGTACGAGTTCGATAACAACTTCCGCCTGCGCTCCATCACGGTGGCCAAGACCGGCACCTACCAGGGCACCAACAAGTGGCTGCTGTCGGATGTGAAGGAAAACCTGTTCACCAATCCGGCGCTGCTCAAGCCGGGAAGCGAAGCCAATCTGGCGAACAACTATGCGCAGGGCAGCAGCATGATCGAGACGCGCGCCAGCGCCACCAAGGAGTTGATCTCCGAGATCACGCCGCGCATCCTGTCGGTGTCGCGCTCCGACCCGGAGCGCATGTCGGCCAGCGAGCTGGCGCTGTACACCCGCCACCTGCAGGAGAACAAGCAGGAGACCGAGCGCTTCAAGATCGCGTTCTGGAAAAAACTGTTCGATCCGCTGGCGATCTTCGTGTTGATGGCGCTGGCGCTGCCGTTCGGCTACCTGCACACCCGCAGCGGCGGGGTCAGTCTCAAGATTTTCGTCGGCATCATGATCGGCGTCAGCTACCTGCTGGTCAACACGCTGTTCTCGCACCTCGGCATGTTGAGCACCTGGCCGGCGGCCCTGACGGCGATCGCCCCGAGTTTAATTTTCCTGCTGCTGGCGCTGAGCGCCTTGTGGTGGGTGGAGCGGCATTAGATGAGTAGCACCGTAAACAAGGCGCTGGTTCTTTTCGCCCATGGCGCCCGCGCCGCCTCGTGGGCGGCGCCGTTCGAACGCCTGCGCGACCTGACGCAGGCGCGCACGCCGGATGTCGCGGTATCGCTGGCGTTTCTGGAGTTGATGGAGCCGCGCCTGCCGGAACGGGTGGCGGCGCTGACGGCCGAGGGCATTACCGACGTCACGGTGGTGCCGGTGTTCCTGGGACAGGGCGGCCACGTGCTGCGCGACCTGCCGCTGATGGTCGATCAACTGCGCATCGACCATCCACAAACGACCATCACCGTGGTGGAGGCGGCCGGCGAGAACGCGGCGGTGCTCAACGCGCTGTCGGACTACTGCGTGGCCTCGTTGGGCAAGCTTTAACCCATTCGCCTTCACCGATACGCGCGCGTTACCGCTTAGGGGTCGTACCCCGTCAGGGTACGACCCCGCTTGGCTGTGCGGGTTTGCCTACTTCCTCTGCACCAGCTTGATCTCGTAAAGCTTGGGCCATAGTTTGCCGGTGACGAACAGGCGCTTTTTGTCGGCGTCCCAGGCGATGCCGTTCAGGACGTTTTCGCTGTTGGGGCCTTTGCCGGCCTCCGGATAGAGCTTGCCAAGATCGATCCACCCGACGATCTTGCCGGTGTTCTGGTCGATGCGCGCGATCGTGTTGGTGTGCCAGATGTTGGCGAAGATCTCATCGCCCACCACTTCCAGCTCGTTGATCTGGTCGACCGCGATGCCGTCGGCCGTCACCTTCACGCGCCGCACCTCGAGGAACGTTTTCGGATCGAGGAAGCGCAAGGTGGCGCTGCCGTCGCTAAGCACCAGCTCCTTGCCGTTCTGCGCCAGGCCCCAGCCTTCGCCGGGGTAGGCGAACTGGTTGCGCAACTCGAAGGTGGCCAGATCGAAAACGAAGCCGGTCTGCGTCTGCCACGTGATGCCGACCAGCGTGTCCTTCCACACCGTCAGACCTTCGCCGAAATACTGTGGCGGGATGTCCTTGCTTTGCAGGACCTTGCCGGTTTCCAGATTGACCTTGCGGATCGACGATTTGCCGTTCAAACCGGTGCTCTCGTACAGAAAACCGTCGCGGTAAAACAGACCCTGGGTGAACGCCTGGGAGTCGTGGGGATAGCTGTGCACGAGCTTGAAGTCGTAGGTCGGTATCGAGGGCGCCGCCAGAGCGGCGGCGGCCGGCAGCAGGGAAAACAGGAACAGGGTTTTAAAGCTTTGTTTTTTCACTATCAGGCTACCGTTGAATTTTGTAGTTCGACCATGGCGTCGAGGGTGGTGCCGGGGGCGGCCAGTTCCGCCTCGATGCAGGCGCGGGCCTCCGGGGAGGCGATCAGGCTGACGGCTTGCCGGCGCGTGGCTTCGACGGCGTCGGTTTCGCCGCAGCCGGCCAGCAGCTCGAGGATCAGGCGCACTTCGGTCATGTAATTGTAGACGGTGGCCAGCAGGTCGGACATGCCTTCGTTGGTGAGCAGCCGCAGTTGCGCCACCTGGGCGTTGACTTCGCCGGCGTAGGCCGCCAGATGTTTTTCCGGCTCCGGCAGGTAGCCGCGCGCCAGCGCGTAGTCGCCGCAGGCCATCATCGACGGCAGCGCCGAATTGGCGCATTCCGCCGCCAGCGCGGGCGGCAGCTGCTTGAACAGCAGCCAGGTGTTTTGCAAGTCACCCAGCTTGTCGTTGATCGAGCGGATGTCGTTGAAGAGGATGGCGTCGCCGCCGTCGGCCAGCAGGCGGCCGGTCAGGCGCTGGCGCAGCTCGACCAGCGCTTGCCGCGCCGGCAGGTGTTCCTCGGCCAGCTTGGCCCAGGCGCTGAGCACGTACGGCAGCCGCAGCGGCGCCACCTCGGTGTCGCGCACCGACGTGGCGTCGAACAGCCAGACGTAGTCCTTCAGGGCGGCGTCGAACTCGCCGGCGGAATGGGCACCCCAGGCGCGCTCCAGAACTTCGTGAACATTATCCATTGCTACCTCTTCGGAGATGAATGGACATTCTATTACGAATTTAGGGGAATCAGGCGACGAGCTGGTGGTCTATTGCGCCGCTGATCTACGCTTCGATGCGTTGATGCGAGCGGCTTTGCATGGCGTCGCCCAGCATCACCAGCACCGGGCCGTGCGCTTCGCCCAGGCCTTCGGCCAGCGCGGCGATGGTGAGGCGGTGGATGCGCTGGTCCGGACGGCTACAATTTTCGATGACGACGACCGGCGTGTCGGGACGGCGCCCGTGCGCCAACAGCCGTTCGGCGGTGGCGATGGCTTCGCGCCCGCCCATGTACTGCACCAGCGTGTCGGTGTCGGGAATAGCGTCGTGCCGCGCTTCGTCGGGCGCGGTGGAGGAGGTGAAGAAGGCAACGCTGCGGGCGACACCCCGCTTGGTCAGAGGCTGCTTGCTGGCGGCGGCGGCGGCGACGGCGGTGGTGATGCCCGGGACGATTTCCACGTCGATCCCGGCTTCCTCCAGCGCGCGCAGTTCCTCGTCGGCGCGGCCGAACAGCATCGGGTCGCCGCCTTTGAGGCGCACCACCAGCTGATGCCGCCGCGCGTTGTCGACCAGTTGCTGGTTGATGACCTGCTGGGCGGTCGAGCGCTGGCCGCTGCGTTTGCCGACCGAGATTTTTTCGGCCTGTGGACACAGTTGCAGCATCTCGTCGGTCACCAGCGCGTCGTGCAGCACGACGTCGGCTTGCGCCAGCAGCCGCGCGCCGCGCAAGGTCATCAGGTCCTGGGCGCCTGGCCCCGCACCGATCAAATAGACTTTTCCGAGCGCTGTCATGACCTGCTCCTTAATCGCCGAAGCGGATCATGCCCGCGGCCACGGTCTGGTGCGTGACCTCGTCGATCAGGATGAACGCGCCGGTTGCGCGGACAAGGTCGTAGGCGTCGGCCGCCAGCGGCTGCTGGACGGTCAGGCCGATGCGGGCGATGTCGTTCAGCTTCAGGCCCTCGGCGGCGTGGCGCTGCTGGGTGTTGATGTCCAACAGCGAGTCGATGCCGGTGATCTTGGCCGACGTCTGCTTGGTGCCGTGCTTGATCCAGTACTTGCGGCGCTGGTCGAGCGGCTCGTCGGACATCCAGCAGACATCCGCCTTCAGGTTCTTGAGCAGCGTCGCGGGCTGGTCGACATTGGCCAGCAGATCGCCGCGCGAGATGTCCAGGTACTCATTGAGCAGCAGCGTGATCGACTGGCCGACCACCGCCGACTGGTGCGAGCCTTCCAGCGTGAGGATGTCCTTGACGGTGGCGCTTTGGCCGGACGGCTGCACCACCAGCTTGTCGCCGACGCTGACCTTGCCCGCCTCGATACGGCCCATGTAGCCGCGGAAGTCGTTGGCCTCGTGACCGTTGTGGCGCGCCACCAGCTGCACCGGGAAACGGAACGGCGCGTTGTGCGACTCATCGTAGACCGACAGCGATTCGAGCAGCTCGATCAGGGTCGGGCCTTTGTACCAGCTCATTTTTTCGCTGGCGTCGACGACGTTGTCGCCGGTCAGGGCCGACAACGGGATCGGCGTGATGTCCTTCAGGCCCAGGGTGGCGGCGAATTCGCCGTAGGCCTTGACGATGCGGTCGTAGATCGCCTGGTCGTAGTTCACCAGGTCCATCTTGTTGACGGCGACGACCACGTGCTCGATCTGCAGCAGGTGGGCGATGGTCGAATGGCGCTTGGTCTGGATCAGCAGGTCCACGCCACCGTCCTCGCGCAGCTTCACCTTCGAGACGTCGATCAGGATGATGACGGCGTCGGCGGTCGAGGCGCCGGTGACCATGTTGCGGGTGTACTGCTCGTGGCCCGGCGTGTCGGCGATAATGAACTTGCGTTTCGGCGTGGCGAAATAGCGGTAGGCCACGTCGATCGTGATGCCTTGCTCGCGCTCGGCTTCCAGGCCGTCCGTCAGCAGCGACAGGTCGACCGTGTCGCCAACGGTGCGCTTGTGCTTGGAGCGCGACATCGCGTCCAGCTGGTCGGCGAAAATGCCTTTGCTGTCGAACAGCAGGCGGCCGATCAGCGTGCTCTTGCCGTCGTCGACGGAACCGGCGGTGATGAAGCGTAAAAGTCCGCGCTCGGTCAGTTGGTCGTTCAGTGGTGCGTTCATTAGAAGTATCCTGCTTTTTTACGTTTTTCCATCGAAGCCTCGGAGGTCTGGTCGTCCATCCGGGTGGCGCCGCGTTCGGTGATCTGGGTGATGGCGGTTTCGGCGATGATCGCCTCGACCGTCGCCGCGTCCGACGATACGGGGCAGGTGCAGGAGATGTCGCCCACGGTGCGGAAGCGCACCACCTGGGTTTCGACGGTTTCACCTTCGCGCGCCGGGGTCAGGTCGGTCAGCGGCACCAGCAGGCCGTTGCGCGGGATGACCTTGCGTTCGTGGGCGAAGTAGATCGGCGGCAGTTCCAGCTTTTCGCGGGCGATGTACTGCCACACATCGAGTTCGGTCCAATTCGAGATCGGGAACACGCGCATGTTCTCGCCCGGGTGCACGCGGGTGTTATACAGGTCCCACAGTTCCGGGCGCTGCGATTTCGGGTCCCACTGGCCGAATTCGTCGCGGAAGGAGAAGATGCGCTCCTTGGCGCGGGCCTTTTCCTCGTCGCGGCGGGCGCCGCCGATGCAGGCGTCGAAGCCATGTTCGGCGATCGTCTCGAGCAGGGTGACCGCTTGCGCGGCGTTGCGCGAATCGGTTTGCGGATTACGCAGGCGCACCGTGCCTTTTTTGATCGAGTCCTCGACCGAGCCGACGATCAGGCGCTCGCCCAGTTCGGCCACGCGCTTGTCGCGGAAGGTGATCACCTCGGCGAAATTGTGGCCGGTGTCGACGTGCACCAGCGGGAACGGGAATTTGCCGGGGCGGAAAGCCTTCTCCGCCAGACGCAGCAAGACCACCGAGTCCTTACCGCCCGAGAACAGCAGGGCGGGGTTGCTGCACTCGGCCGCCACTTCGCGCAGGATGTGGATCGCTTCCGATTCGAGGGCGTCGAGGTGGCGCGCGTTAAGGAGCACGTCGTGTACGTTGTTTTCAACTAAAGCGTTCATTGGACTAGCCTATTGTTTTGGTGGCGCGCATGAAGTCTTCTTCAGCTGCCACGGATTTAATACGTATGAGTTTACCATCGACCATATGCAGGCCGCATTCCTTGGAGTCGGGGTTTTCCCACCACCAGCGGCCGGCGCGCACGTCCTCGCCCGGTTCCACCGCGCGGGTGCACGGCGCGCAGCCGATCGACGGATAGCCCTGGTCGTGCAGCGCGTTGTACGGCACGCCGTTGTCGCGGATGTAGTTCCAGACGTCTTGCTCCGACCAGTCGGCCAGCGGATTGAACTTGATCATGTCGTGCGCCTCGTCGACCTCCTGCACGTGCAGCTCGGCGCGGGTGGCCGATTGCGCGCGGCGCTGGCCGGTGACCCAGGCCTTCTTACCGGCCAGGGCGCGGCCCAGTGGCTCGACCTTGCGGATGCGGCAGCACTCGCGCCGCATCTCGATGCTGTCGTAGAAGGCATTGAGGCCATTCTGCGCGACATAGGCGTCGACCGCCTCGGGTTGCGGCTTGTACAGCGCGATCTCGTAGCCGTCGTAATGCTCTTTCACCTTGTCGAGCATGGCCAGCGTTTCCGCATGCAGACGGCCGGTCTCCAGCGAGAAGATGCCGATATCCAGTTTGGATTTCAGGATCAAATCGGTCAGCACCATGTCTTCGGCCGCCAGGCTGGAGGCGAAGACCGCCGGGGAAAAATCGCTGGCGATGCGCGACAGCGTGGCGCTGCTGTCGGCAATCAGCTTGCTCAGGTCACTCATTCGAACTCCAATCATCCAATCAGATACCGGCGCCGTCGTTGTTGGCGGCCGCGCCGGCGGTGCCGGACGTGCGGGCATGGCGGCGATACAGCGGCAGCTTCTGGTCCACCGACGCCTGGTAGGTTTCCGAGAAATCCGACAGGCCCTTGAGGGCGTCGTGGATGCTGCGGTCCGGACGCGTGGCGTAGGCGTTGAAGCCGACGCGCTGCATCTGGAACAACTGGTCGCGCAGCACGTCGCCGATGGCGCGCAGCTCGCCCGTCCAGCCGAGGCGGAGGCGCAGGTTGTAGGCGATCGAGTAGCTGCGGCCGTCGGTGAATTTAGGGAAGTCGACGGCGACGAGGGCGAACTTCGACAGGTCGTCCTTGATCGCTTCCGGACGTTCGTCGCTGGCGATCCAGACGCCGATCTCGCCGGCGGCGGCGCGCGCGGCCAGCAGCTCGCGCTGCACCAGCCACAGGCTTTGCGGCACGATCACTTTGCCTTCCGGGACGGCGACGGTGGCCGGATCGATCTGCGGCGCGCCTTCGACCGGTTCGGCCAGGCGCAGCACCTGCCAGTCGTCCTCGACGACTTCACGGCCTTTGATGATCAAATTTTTCGCTGCTTCAGACATATTCATCCTCTCCTACCAGGCGACCCGATTTTTCGGCGATCGGCGTGGCGTATACAAATTCCTTGAACGGGGCGACGCCGAGCCGCTGCGCGCAGGCGGCGAACGACTCGTCCTCGAAGCGCTCGCGCACATAGACCTGCAGCAGGCGGGCGATCACTTCCGGCATTTGCAGCGCGGAGAACGACGGTCCGATGATCTTGCCGATGGCCGAGTGGTTGCCCTGCGAGCCGCCGATCGACACCTGATACCATTCGCTGCCGTCCTTGTCGACACCGAGCACGCCGATGCTGCCGACGTGGTGGTGGCCGCAGGCGTTGATGCAGCCCGAGATATTGAGTTCGATCTCGCCGATGTCGTGCTGGTAGTCGATGTCGTCGAAGCGCTCGGCGATGGCGGCGGCGATCGGGATCGACTTGGCGTTGGCCAGCGAGCAGAAATCGCCGCCGGGGCAGCAGATCATGTCGGTCAGCAGGCCGATGTTCGGCGTCGCCAGGCCCTTGGCCTTGACTTGCTGCCACAGCGTGAACAACTGCGACTGCTCGACGTCGGCCAGCACGATGTTTTGCTCGTGGGTGACGCGCAGTTCGCCGAAGCTGTAGCGGTCCGCCAGGTCGGCCATGAAGTCGATCTGCTCGGCGGTGGCGTCGCCCGGCGGTACGCCGGTCTTTTTCAGCGACAGCACCACGGCCGCGTAGCCGGGCTGCTTGTGCGGCTTGACGTTGCGGTTGACCCAGTTGGCGAAGGCCTTGTTGCCGGCCGCCTCGGGAGCGGCGGTGACGTCGGTGTCGTCGAGCTGCTTGTAGGCCGGCGGCTGGAAGTAGTCGATCACGCGCCGCATCTCTTCGACCGTCAGCGTCTCCGGACCGTCCTTCAGGTCGGCCCATTCGGCTTCGACCTGGCGGGTGAACTCCTCGACCCCGATGGCCTTGAGCAGGATCTTGATGCGGGCCTTGTACTTGTTGTCGCGGCGGCCGTACTGGTTATATACGCGCATCACGGCTTCGGTGTAGGTCAGCAGGTGCTGCCACGGCAGGAATTCGCGGATCACGCTGCCCAGGATGGGCGTGCGGCCCATGCCGCCGCCGGCCATGAACTTGAAGCCGATCTCGCCGGCGTCGTTGCGCACCACGGTCAGGCCGATGTCGTGCACGGCGATGGCGGCGCGGTCTTCGACGGCGCCGTTGATGGCGACCTTGAATTTGCGCGGCAGGGCGATGAACTCGGGGTGGAAGGTCGACCACTGGCGCAGCACCTCGGCGTACGGACGCGGATCGATGATCTCGTCGGCGGCGACGCCGGCGTACGGATCGGAGGTGGTGTTGCGGATGCAGTTGCCCGAGGTCTGGATGGCGTGCATCTCCACCGAGGCCAGGTCGCTCAGGATGTCCGGGGTCTGTTCCAGCTCGATCCAGTTAAACTGGATGTTCTGGCGGGTGGTGAAGTGGCCATAGCCGCGGTCGTACTTGCGGGCGATGTGGGCGAACATGCGCATTTGCTTGGACGACAACAGGCCGTATGGCACGGCGATGCGCAGCATGTAGGCGTGGCGTTGCATATACAAGCCGTTTTGCAGGCGCAGCGGCACGAATTCGGCTTCGGTCAGCTCATCGGAGAGGCGGCGCCGTACCTGGTCGCGGTACTGTGCGATGCGTTCACGCACGATAAGATGGTCGTATTGGTCGTATTGATACATATTCTTCCTAGATAGTAGCTTACTAGAATCCCCACACTAGCGCTAATAGTAATAAACTTCGTCTTTATTCCAAACGACTTAGTCTTTATTTGCTTATATAAGGATTGGGCATAAGTATGGACGCTAATAATTTTAAGATGGGTCAAGACTTGCAATGAACCTTCACCAATTGCGCTTCGTGCGCGAAGCCGTACGCCAGAACTACAACCTGACCGACGCCGCCAAGGCGCTGTTCACGTCCCAGCCGGGCGTGTCCAAGGCCATTATCGAGCTGGAGGAGGAGCTGGGCGTCGACATCTTCACGCGCCACGGCAAGCGCATCCGTGGCCTGACCGAGCCGGGCCGGCTCGTGTTGGAGTCGGTGGAGCTGATTATGCAGGAAATCGACAGCCTCAAGCGCATCGGCAAGGAATACGCGGCCCAGGACAGCGGCAGCTTCACCATCGCCACCACGCACACGCAGGCGCGCTATACGCTGCCGAAGGTGGTGCAGGCCTTCATGCTGAAGTTTCCCAAGGTGCGCTTGTCTTTATTGCAAGGCAATCCGCAGCAGATCGCGGAAATGGTCCAGCGCGACCAGGCCGACCTGGCGATCGCCACCGAATCGATCGCCGGCATTACCGGTTTGATAACGTTGCCTTGTTATCAATGGGAGCATGTGGTGGTGGTCGCGCCCGACCATCCCTTGCTCAAATCGAAGCAGGTGACGCTGGAAGAAATTGCCGCTTTCCCGATCATCACGTACGATGGCGCCTTCGCCGGCCGCAGCAAGATCGACCACGCGTTTTCGCTGCGCGGTTTGAAGCTGGACGTGTTGCTGGAGGCCATAGACGCCGATGTCATCAAGACCTATGTCGAGTTGGGCATGGGGATTGGTATCATAGCGGGCATGGCGTACGACGCCGAGCGCGACAAGAACCTGCGCGCCATCCCTGTCGGCCACCTGTTCGGCATGAATGTGTCGCGGGTGGCGGTCAAGCAGGGCGCCTATCTGCGCAGCTATATATATACCTTTATTGAACTGCTGGCCCCCACGCTCAACCGCAAGTTGATCGAGCAGGCCATGAGCGGTGAAAAAGAGCACTACGAACTGTAACTTGAAAGCAATACCATGATTACCAATCAGTTGGCACAATTCTATGCCGTCAACGCCGACAACTATGACCAGGTCTACGCGCAGGAAGAGCGCTTCGACGATCTGGACGACCTGCAGGAAATGGTCGCCGAGCTGTTCGAGGGCCACAAGGTGCTGGAACTGGCCTGCGGCACCGCCTATTGGACCGATCTGATCGCCGAGGTGGCCGAATCGGTGCACGCCACCGATCTGCTGCCGGAAATGATCGCGCTGGCCGAGACGCGCGGCCTGGACGAGGACGTCGTCACGTTCGGCGTGATGGACGCGTTCAACCTGCCCGACGACCTGGAAGGCAAGTACACCGCCGTGTTCGCCGCCGGATTGTGGACCCACGTCAAGCGCGAGGACCAGGAGAAGTATCTGAAGACCCTGCGCGCCAAGCTGGGCAAGGATGTGTTGCTGGTGCTATTGGACGAGTCGTATGTCGACGGCCATACGATGGTGTTCGCGCGCACGGATATGGAGGGTAACACCTTCCAGATCCTGACGGCCGACGATGGCCAGCGCTACGAGGTGATGCACAATTACCTGACCGACAGCACCTTGCGCAAGCGCTTCGCGGCGTCGACCAAGCAGATCCGCATCGAGCGGCTTGAGTATTACTATCTGTTGAGCTGCAAGCTGAAGTGATCCCCAAAGCCGCGTTCAGCGGCTTTCTTTTAATTCGCACAGCAGAGGCAAACCCGCGCTGCCAGGCGGGGTCGTACCCTGTTGGGTACGACCCCCTACGCGGTGACGCTTGCGTATCGCTCAACGCATGCGGGTTTGCTCGCCGCCGCCAGTGGCTTTTTTTCACCTGATGCATATATACAACACAATAGTGTTGTCACATTGCTGAAGTAATTGATAGGCATGATTCGCCCCGTGCAGCTTTCTTTCAACCTTCAGTAGAGAACATCAAGTGAAAAAACTTACTCTGGCAGCAATGATCATCGGCGGTTTCGCAGCGCAGGCCCAGGCCCAATCGAACGTAACGATCTACGGTATCGTCGATGCCGGTATCGTCAGCGAGCGCGGTGGCGCGGCCGGCAGCGTGACCAAAGTCACCAGCGGTATCGGCAGCCAGTCGCGCCTGGGTTTCCGCGGCACCGAAGATCTGGGCAACGGCCTGTCGGCCATCTTCCAGATCGAAACCGGCCTGAAGGTCGATGACGGCACGCTGGACAACGCCAACAACGCGCTGTTCAACCGCCAAGCCTTCGTCGGTCTGAAAAGCAAGGAAGCCGGCACCCTGACCCTGGGCCGTCAATACACGATGCTGTACAACGCCATGAGCCAGGTCGCCGACCCGTTCGGCGCGGGCTACGCCGGCTCGATCAAGAACCTGTTCCCGGCCGCCGGCGCCAACACGCGCGTGAGCAACGCCATCGTCTACGCCACCCCTGTGTTCGGCGGCTTTAGCGCCGAAGCGCTGTACGCGCTGGGCGAGCAGGCCGGCAGCACCGAAGCCGGCCGCCAGTTCGGCCTCGGCCTGAACTTCTCCCAGGCCGACCTGAACGCGCGCCTGGTCTACAACAACCGCAACAACGACACCGTCGCCAGCGGCACCACCCCGGCCGTGAACCGCGATACGGGCCGCAACACGCTGTTCGCGATCAACTACGACTTCAAGGTGGTCAAGGCTTACTTCGCTTACGGCGACGACAAGGGCGTCAACAGCGCCGCGCTGCCGGTGGCCAACGCCTACGGCTACGCCGTGGCTCCGCGCGCCAGCCTGGAAAGCAACGACATCCTGATCGGCGTGCAAGTGCCGGTCGGCAGCGGCACCATCATGGCGTCGGCGATCCGCAAGAACGACAAGACCAGCTTCAACCAGGATGCCGACCAGTGGGCCATCGGTTACCTGCACGCGCTGTCGAAGCGTACCGGCGCCTACATCGCCTACGCCAAGATCAAGAACAAGAACGGCGCCGGCTACACCGTTGGCAACAACAACGAAGCCGGTACCGGCGACAAAGCCTTCAACATCGGCGTGCGTCACTCGTTCTAAGCGGCATCGACGGCGCTTTCGTGCGAGCGCAGCGGCAGGCGGATGATGATCCGCGTGCCGCCGTCGCTGAGGATGGAAATGTCGCCGTGCAGCGCCCACACGCGTTCGCGCATCCCGATCAGGCCAAAGGACGATGCCTTGTCCATGTCGTGTTCGGCGATGCCGCGGCCGTCGTCGTGGATCGAAATTTGCAGCGACGATTCCGAACGCCGTAGCGACAGCTCGACGTTTTGCGCCTCCGCGTGGCGTGTGATGTTGGTCAGCGCTTCCTGCGCGATGCGGAAGATGGCGGTGCTGTAGGCGTCGTCGAGTATCAAATCCTCCTCGTTCGCGTGCAACCTGCACGAAATGCCATAGCGCGACACGAATTCCTGCCGCAGACTTTCCAACGCAAAATACAACCCACCCTCGTCGAGCGCGCGCGGCCGCAGATTGCTGGCGATGCGCCGCAGCGAGGTGATCGCCGACATCAATAGTTCATCCATGCCGGCCTGCAGCTTGCGCGCGGCCGGATCGCCGCTCGATTGTTGCTGCAGCAGCGCCAGGTCGACCCGCAGCGTCGCCAGCAATTGGCCGAGGTCGTCGTGCAGTTCGCGCGCGATGTGTTTGCGCTCCTCTTCCCGTATCGTCTGCAGCGCGGCCGACAGTTCGCGCAACTGGGAATACGATTGCTCCAGCTGTTCCTGCACCTGCTTG
This sequence comes from Duganella sp., assembly GCA_039916925.1. Taxonomy (GTDB): domain Bacteria; phylum Pseudomonadota; class Gammaproteobacteria; order Burkholderiales; family Burkholderiaceae_D; genus Rugamonas. The sequence continues at coordinate 2,179 of JBDSKP010000749.1, read as the reverse complement.
CGCTCGGTGATGTCGCGCAAGATGATGGTGTAGATCTGGTGGCCGTCTTCCGACAGCGACGAGATCGAGCCTTCGAGCGGGAAGTGCTGGCCGTTGGCCTTCATGCCGGTGACCGCGTAGTCGCTGGCGCGCCGGCCCTTCATGCGCAGGCGGATGCCGGTCGAGCCGAAGTAGTGGGTCGACGCCGCGCCGCCGGTCTGGCGCTGGTCCCGTGGAATGAATTGCTGCAGCGGCACGCCTTCCATCGCCTGGACCGTGGTGCCGAACATGGCGGCGGCCGACGGGTTCGCCTGCAGGATGTGCTGTTGCTCGTCGGTGATGATGATGGCGTCGCTGGCGTGCTGGATGATGCCGCGGCTGCGCTTGTGGGCGGCGGAGGAGGCGCTGGAACACAACCAGCCCATGCGCCAGGACAGGCGGGCGAACAGGGCCGCCCCGACGCTGATGAAGGGCAGCTTGTATAACGATCTGGCTTGGCCGGGCATCTTCATGCGGCATCCCTCAGCCGGAAGAGGGTCGGCTGCAACACAGACAGTATTGCAGCCTGATTTTGCCCTCTTGATATGTCTCAATGCTGCGCCGGGCGGGCGCGATGTTCCTTTGCTTTGCGCCTACATCTGCTTGAACAGGTGCAGGAAACTGCGGCTCACCTCGAGTTTGTCCGACTTACCTTTGATCATGACCAGGTGGCGGCCGCGGATATCGCGGGTAACGCCCTCGATGGCGTTGACGTTGACCAGCGTGGCGCGGTGGATTTGCCAGAACAGCGCCGGATCGAGTTCCTCGGCCAGGTCGCGCACCGGTTTGCGGATCAGCGCCTCGTAGCGCTCGGTCTGCACGCAGGTGTATTTTTCGTCGGAGCGGAAGAACAGGATTTCCTCGACCGGAATCATGCGCAGGTCCTGGCCGATGCTGGCCTGTATCCATTGCAGGTAGGCCGGCTTCGGCGCGGTGATCTTCTCGGCCAGTTGCGACAGCATCGCCGTGACGCTGGCGTTGACGTCGGCGGCCGGCTTGCTCAGGCGGGTCTTGAGGCGGTCGACGGTGATTTGCAGCCGTTCCGGCTCGGGCGGTTTGAGGACGTAGTCGACGGCGCCGCGCTCGAACGCCTCGACCGCGTAGGCGTCGTAGGCGGTCACGAAGACGATATGGCTCTTGTTGCCGATCACGGTGGCCGCTTCCATGCCGGTTTTGCCCGGCATGCGGATGTCGAGGAAGGTGAAGTCCGGCTTGAGCTGATCGACCAGTTCGATCGCCTCGTCGCCGTTCTTGGCTTCGCCGATAATGTCCAGTTCGGGCCAGACCTGGCCCAGGCGCATGCGCAATTGGTCGCGCATCAAACGTTCGTCATCGGCAAGAATAGCTGTAGGCATCGTGTTGGGTGTATTTGAGTTGTTGGACGTGGATGATGATTTGGTCAATTATTCAACGAATCGGCGCATTAATCAATCGCTCTTATTGGGACTCTTGCTGGCGAGCTGGTACGGCACCTCGATGGTGGCGATGACGCCGCTTGGACTGTTGGCCGCGATGAGCAACTGGCCCTGATCCCCGTGCAGCAGTTTCAGGCGCTCGCGGATGGTCATCAGACCCAGTCCGGTGCCGTCGCTAGGCACGGCGCCGAAGCCCAGTCCGTCGTCGCTGACGATCACGCGCAGTTTGTTGTGGGCGACGTCGGCGCGCACCTTGAGCGTGCCGCCTTCCGGCTTGGCTTCGAGGCCGTGTTTGATGGCGTTCTCCACCATCGATTGCAGCATCATCGGCGGGAACGCGGCGCTGCGCAGGCCGTCGGGGATGTCGAAGTCGACCGTCAGGCGCTCTTCCATGCGCATCTTCAACAGGTTCAAATAGGCCACCACCATGTCGGCTTCGCGGCCGAGGTTGGTGATCAGGGCGTTGTCGCGCATTTGCGGCAGCACCGCGCGCAGGTATTTGATCAGGCTGCGCTGCATGGCGGACGCGCGCGGCGGATCGGTCTCGATCAGGTGTTCGACCGAGGCGAGCGTGTTGAACAGGAAGTGCGGTTCGACTTGCGCCTGCATCATCTGCATCTTCGCCTCACTCAGCTGGCGCTGCATGGATTCGCGTTCGACGGCGGCGTTGGCGGTCAGCGTCTCCGCCTCGGCGCGTTTTTTTCCGCCCATCAGCGCCTTGGTGCCGAACAGGGCCAGCACCAGTA
>JBDSKP010000748.1:0-6626 GCA_039916925.1 Duganella sp. | reverse complement strand
AGGCGGTCAGCGCATGTTCCAGGTAGTCGCGGTGCTGGCCGGCCAGCTTGGGATAGGAAGGGTCGATCGGCGAGGCGTAGTCCTTGCCGTGGCAGGTGGCGCAGCTGTATTTTTCGGCCAGGGCCTTGCCGGTATTGATATTGCCGGCGGCCATGGCCGCACAGGAGACTACCGAGCACAACAGGGCGGCGAGTATTCTTTTCATCTGGCTGGTCCTCAGTTGGGCTTGGCTTGTTGCGAATAATAGGCCGCAACGTCGGCGATATCCTGGTCCGACAGGCTGGCGGCGATGCCCTTCATGGATGGGTGCTTGCGATCGCCCTTCTTATAGGCTTGCAGCGCGTTTTCAATATACTTGGCCGACTGTCCGCCGATCATCGGCACTTGAAACACTTCCGGGAAGGTGGCTTTGTAGCCCGGAATTCCATGACAACCGATACACATTTCAACCTTTGCCTTGGCGTTCTGGGCGTTGCCCACGATGTCGGCCGCGGCGGCGACCTGGGCGGTCTGGGCGAGGCCTGCGAGCACGAGAAGTGCGGTGATTTTTTTCATGGTGTTTGCAAGGTAAGTAATCGGATACTACCGCGGATGCAAAACTTGACTTTTGCACTATTAGCCTGCGATTCTAACTCAAGAAATTATTCTAAGCTACACGGAATCATTGCCATAACAACACACCGACGAGGCCGGCGGCGGGCCAACAACGCGGGCGATTCTCCCCTATACTCGACAAATCCCATTTTCACCGAGACACAACGCATGCAAACCGCTCCACGCTTTGAGGGTTCCGACCAGTACGTCGCGACCAATGACCTGAAACTGGCCGTGAACGCGGCCCTGACGCTGCAACGCCCGCTGCTGATCAAGGGCGAACCGGGCACCGGCAAGACCATGCTGGCCGAGGAGGTGGCCGCCGCGCTGGGCATGCCGCTGATGCAGTGGCATATCAAGTCCACCACCAAGGCGCAACAGGGGCTGTACGAATACGACGCGGTGTCGCGTTTGCGCGACTCCCAGCTCGGCGACGAGCGTGTGCGCGACATCCAGAACTACATCGTCAAGGGCGTGCTGTGGCAGGCGTTCACGGCGCCGGCGCCGGTGGTGCTGCTGATCGACGAGATCGACAAGGCCGACATCGAGTTCCCCAACGACCTGCTGCGCGAGCTCGATCGGATGGAGTTCTACGTCTACGAGACGCGCGAAATGGTGCGCGCGGCGCACCGGCCGCTGGTGATCATCACCTCCAACAACGAGAAGGAACTGCCGGACGCCTTCCTGCGCCGCTGCTTCTTCCACTATATTAAAGTCCCGGACCGCGACACGATGGAGCAAATCGTCGCCGTGCACTATCCGAACCTGAAAAAGGATTTGCTGGCGCAGGCGCTGCAAAGCTTCTACGAGGTGCGCGACGTGCCGGGGCTGAAGAAAAAGCCGTCGACGTCCGAGTTCCTCGACTGGCTCAAGCTGTTGATGGCCGAGGACATCCCGGCCGAGGCGCTGCGCAGCCAGGACGCCAAGGCCATCGTGCCGCCGCTGCACGGCGCGCTGCTCAAGAACGAGCAGGACGTGCACCTGTTCGAGCGTCTGGTGTTCATGTCGAGGACCAACCGTTGATGAAGTCCCCCGCCCCGCTCACCCTGGAATTGAACGGCGTGCGCCTCGAGCCGCTGGGGCCACAGCACGCCGAGGGCCTGCTGGCCGCCGCGCGGGACGGCGAACTATGGACCTTGCGCGTCACCTCGGTGCCGGCGCCGAACGAAGTGGATGCCTACATCGACAAGGCGCTGGAGATGCGCCCAACGCGGCTGGCGTTCGCCGTCGTCGACACGCCCAGCGGCGCCGTCATCGGCACGACCAGTTATCACGACATCGTTCCCGATCTTGGCCGCATCGAGATCGGCTACACCTGGTATGCGAAAAGCCGCCAGCGCAGCCATGTCAACACCACCTGCAAACTGCTGCTGATGACGCACGCGTTCGAAAAACTGGGCGCGGCGCTGGTCGGCCTGCGCACCGATAACTTCAACCACGCCTCGCAGGCGGCCATCGAGCGTCTGGGCGCGCGCAAGGACGGCGTGCTGCGCCATCACGCCCTGCGGCGCGACGGCACGGTGCGCGACACGGTCATGTACAGCATCACCGCCGGCGAATGGCCGGAGATCAAAGCTCAACTGCGCTACCGGCTGGAACGGCACGGGAAGGCCTGAGATGCTGATCGATTTCTTCTTCACCCTCAAGGATGCCAGGATCCCGGTCACGATCAAGGAGTTCCTGACCCTGCTCGAAGCGATGCAAAAGAAGGTCATCGACGCCTCGCTCGACGACTTCTATTACCTGTCGCGCCTCACGCTGGTGAAGGACGAGGCCCATTACGACAAATTCGACCGCGCCTTCGGCATGTACTTCAAGGGCGTCAACGACGTTTTCGAGACCAACAGCGCCATTCCGCTCGACTGGCTGCTGCAGCGCATGAAGCGTGAGCTCAGCGCCGAGCAGAGGGCCGAACTGGAGAAGTTCGGTTACGACAAGCTGATGGACCGCCTGCAGGAACTGCTCAAAGAGCAGAAGGAGCGCCACGAGGGCGGCAGCAAATGGATAGGCACGGGCGGCACCTCGCCCTTCGGCAACGGCGGCACCAATCCGGAGGGTGTGCGCATCGGCGGCAAGGGCGGCAACCGCACGGCGGTCAAGGTGTGGGAGGCGCGCGCCTACAAGGACTACGACGGCGACAAGGAAATCGGCACGCGCAACATCAAGGTCGCGCTGCGGCGCCTGCGCAAGTTCGCGCGCCAAGGCGCCGAGGAGGAGCTGGCGCTCGACGCCACCATCCGCGCCACCGCCAACAACGCCGGCTACCTGGACATCAAGATGCGGCCCGAGCGCAAGAACAACATCAAGGTGCTGATGCTGTTCGACGTCGGCGGCACGATGGACGACCATATCGAACGCACGGAGGAACTTTTCTCGGCATCGAAGACGGAGTTCAAGAACATGGAGTTTTTCTACTTCCACAACTGCGTGTACGACTACATGTGGAAGAACAACCGGCGGCGCCACTCGGAGCGTTTTCCGACCTGGGACATCCTGCGCAAATACCCGGCCGACACCAAGCTGATATTCGTCGGCGACGCCACCATGAGTCCATACGAGGTGCTGCAGCCCGGCGGCTCGGTCGAATACAACAACGCCGAGGCGGGGAGCGCATGGCTGGCGCGCTTCACCAGCGCGTTTCCGAAATTCGCCTGGCTCAATCCTGAGCCGGAGGGGATCTGGCAGTACCGGCAATCGATCGGCATCATCCGCCAGTTGATGAACAACCGCATGTTCCCGCTAACGATGGATGGACTGGAGCGCGCCATGCGCACGCTGAGCAAATGACCGCGGCTGTCAAAATCTTCTAAAACGTAGGGCGGATTAGGCGGAACGCCGTAATCCGCCATGTATGAGCCGCCGACGGCCCTTGGCGGATTACGCGCTGCGCGCTAATCCGCCCTACGTGATTCAGAAAGGCGCCATCGCCGCCTGCCATCGGTCACGGCTGCATCTGCAGACGATAGCCAACCGCCGTCTCGGTCAGCAGATGGCGCGGCTGCGCGGGATCGGCCTCCAGCTTATGCCGCAAGTGTCCCATATAAATGCGCAAATAATGCCCGTTCTCCGCCTGCGACGGCCCCCAAACGGCGCGCAGCAACTGCGGATTGGTCATCACCCGCCCCGCATTCCCAACCAAAACCGCCAGCAGCCGATACTCGGTCGGCGTCAAATGCACATTCTCCCCGCCCCGCGTGACGCGGCGGTTCTTCAAATCCACCACCACATCGCCGAACTCAATCACCCCGTCATGATCGACGGCGGGCTGCCGCTGCCGCCGCAAAGTGGCCCGCACCCGCGCCAACAACTCACCAACCCCGAACGGCTTGGTCAAATAATCATCGGCGCCGGCGTCGAGCGCGCGGATCTTGTCCGCCTCGTTGACCCGAGCCGACAGCACGATCACCGGCACTGCGGACCATTTGCGCAAATCCGTCACAAAATCAATGCCGTCGCCATCGGGCAGGCCGAGATCGAGCACGACGAGGTCCGGTTTGCGGGTGCCGGCGTCGATCAAGCCACGCCGCAAGGTCTCCGCCTCGTGCACCTGCCAGCCCTCTTCCTCCAGCGCGGCCCGGACAAAACGGCGGATTTGCGGCTCGTCCTCGACCAGCAAGGCGACGGGGGCGGCGGTGGCATCATTCATGTTGGCTATCCTGTTCCAGCTCCGGCATCTCCGGCATTTCCGGCGGCGTGCCAAGCGGCAGCGAGATCATGAAGCCCGCACCACCCAACGGCGACGGCGCCGCCGCGATGCGACCACCGTGCGCCTCGACGATGGCGCGGCAGATCGCCAGTCCCAACCCGACGCCCGGCTTGGCCGATTCCCGTTCGCCGCGCGTGAACTTCTCGAAAATAGCTTCCTCGCGCCCGACCGGCAGCCCCGGACCGTCATCATAGACCATGATTTCGATCCACGCCCCGTGCAGCGCGGCGGCGACAACGATCTGCGAGCCGGGCGGCGTGTACTTGGCGGCGTTTTCGACCAGGTTGCACAGCACCCGTTCGATCAGCACGGCGTCGTAGCGCAGCAACGGCAAATCGGACGGCAGCCGCGTACGCACAACGTGGCCCCTGAGCCGGGAACCGCTGGCGCGCAGCGCGCTGCCCACCACCTCCTCCAGCGGTTGCCATTGCAGGTTGAATTTCACCTCCCCGCTCTGGATGCGCGCCATGTCGAGCAGATTCGACACCAGCGCACCCATACGCAGCGCCTCGTCGTGCAGCGCGGCCGCCATGTCCAGCTGCGACGGCGCCAGCGCCGGCTTCGAGCCGGCCAGCGATTCGGACAGGCCGACCAGTGACGTCAGCGGCGTGCGCAAGTCGTGCGACAACGCCGCCAGCAACGAGTTGCGCAACCGCTCCGACTCCATGTTGACCAGCGCGTTTTGCGCCACTTCGATGTAATGCACCCGTTCCAGCGCGATGGCGGCCAGCGCGGCGAAGGTGTCGAGCTGCCGCCGCTGCTCGGGGATTAATATCCAGCGCGCGTTCGCCGGTTCGATCGCCAGCACCCCGCGCGTGCGCATCGGCGCCTGCAGCGGCAGGTAGAAGATGCGGCTGGCCGGCAAGGTGCCGGTGCCCAGACCCGCGCTTTCGGCGTGGTCGAACGACCATTGGGCGATGCCCATGTCAAGCGCCGAGCGGTGTTCGATGTAGGCGGCGTCTATGGCGGACGCGCCGCCGGCGCCGGGCGGCGGCATCCGCAAGTGCCCGTCGTCGTCCGGCACGATCAAGGTGGAGCGCGCGCGGAAGGCGCGCTGGATCGCCGCCTGCGTGGTGTCGAAAATCTGCTCGGCCTGCAGCGCGCCGGACAGCTCGCGCGCGAACTCGTACAGCGCGCGCGAGCGCTTTTCGCGCTGCGACGCGATGCGCGCCTCGAAGCGCAGGCCGGCGGTCAGGTGGCCGGTGATCAGACCCACCGCCAGCATGACGACGAAGGTGATCACGTACTGGAAATCGCTGACGGCGAAGGTGAAGCGCGGCGGCACGAAGAAGAAATCGAAGCAGGCCACGCCGACGCACGTGCCCAGCACCGACGGCCCGCGCCCGAAGCGCACAGCCACCAGCACCACCATCAGCAAAAACAGCATGGCGATGTTGGTCAGATCGAGCCAGACGGCCAGCGGCATGGCAACCAGCGCGGTGGCGACGCTGGCCGCCGCCGAGAACACGTAGCCGGCGACACGGCTGCGCAGCCATGGCACTTTGACGTCGGCCTGCCCAGGCACGACCATGTCGTCGCCGTCGTCGGGCATGCCCCCCACCGGCTCGGAAGCCCTCGGGCCGGCGCGGCCGTGCCACGCGGCGGCCGGCTCGGGACCCTTGCTTGCCCGGCCGATCTCGATCAAGTCGAGATCCGGCGCGTACAGCGCCAGGCGCTTGATATGCGGCGGACGCCATGGCCAGGTCGGATGGGCGCGGCCGACCACGATCTTCGACAAATTGTGGCCGCGCGCGTACTCCACCGCCGCCAGCGCGATGTCGCGGCCGGAAACAACCGCCGTTGTGGCGCCCAGGCTTTCAGCCAGCTTGAGGGTTTTGAGGATATGCTCGCGCTGCGCGGCCGGCAGCCGTCGCAATGCCGGGGTTTCGACATAGATCGCATGCCAGCCGGTGCCCAATTGACCGGCCAATCGCGCGGTGCTGCGCACGGTGTGCTCGCCGCCGGCGCGCGGTCCGACGCAGGCCAGCAGCGCGGCGCCGGTCTTCCAGATATCGGCGATCGACTTTTCAACGCGGTAGGCGCGCACGTCATCCTCGACCCGGTCGGCGGTGCGGCGCAGCGCCAGCTCGCGCAGCGCGATCAGATTCCCCTTGCGGAAAAAATTCTTCGACGCGCGTTCGGCCTGCTGCTCCTGATAGACCTTGCCGTTTTTAAGGCGCGCCAGCAGTTCGTCGGCGGTGATATCGACCAGCACCACCTCGTCGGCCTGGTCGAACACGGTATCCGGAACGGTCTCGCCGACGCGGATGCCGGTGATGCCGCCGACCACGTCGTTCAGGCTCTCGAGGTGCTGGACGTTGACCGT
>JBDSKP010000747.1:0-3469 GCA_039916925.1 Duganella sp. | reverse complement strand
ATCTTGGGCAGCACGCCGCGCTTGGATTTAGTGGCATAGCCGACTGCGCGCAGGTAGCGCTCGTCCAGATGCTCCAGGCCGGCCAGACGCAAGGTGGCAAACTGCTCACCCTTGGCCGGCAAGCCGTCGAGGTAATCCTTGATTTCAACAATCGACGGAATCGCGTCGCGCGCCTGGCCGAAGAACTCCAGGCAGACGGTGCGCGCGAACTTCGGCATCTTGTGCAAAATCCAGCGGCCGGACGTGATCAGGCCGTCAGTGCCCTCTTTCTGAATGCCTGGCAGGCCGGACAGGAACTTGTCGGTCACGTCCTTGCCCAAACCCTCTTTGCGGAAGGTGCGGCCGGCAATCTCCAGGATTTCGGTCTTGAACGGCGCATCTTTGGCTTCGCCGCGCGCGCTCGGATGGGTCCACTCCAGCTTGAAGCGGGCCAACGGCGTGTCGTGAATCTTCGACAGGTTATGGTCCAGGCGTGTGACTTCGAGCCAGTCGCCGTTCGGATCGACCATGCGCCACGAGGCCAGGTTGTCGAGCGCTGTGCCCCACAGCACGGCCTTCTTGCCGCCCGCGTTCATCGCGATGTTGCCGCCGATGCAGGAGGCGTGTGCCGAGGTCGGATCGACCGCGAACACGAAGCCGGCCTTCTCGGCCGCCTCAGAAACCTTGTTCGTGATGACGCCGGCGCCGGTGTAAATGGTGGCGTATTCCTGCTCCAGGCCGGGCAGCACCTTCATTTCTACCGCGCCCATGTTGATGAGCTTTTCGGTGTTGATGACGGCCGACATCGGCGTCAGCGGAATGGCGCCGCCGGTGTAGCCGGTGCCGCCGCCGCGCGGGATGATGGTCAGCCCCAGTTCGATACAGCCCTTGACCAGGCCGGCCATTTCCTCTTCGTTGTCCGGCGTGAGCACCACGAACGGATACTCGACGCGCCAGTCGGTGGCGTCGGTCACGTGCGAGATGCGCTTCATGCCGTCGAAGCAGACGTTGTGCTTGGCGGTATAGCGGCCCAGCACCTTGGTGGTGCGCTTGCGCAGGTCGTAGACTTGCTTGAATTCCTCGCCGAAATCGGCCACGGCCTTGCCGGCCGCGCGCAACAGCTTGACCACGTTGGCGCTGCGCTGCTTGGCAACCTCGGCCGATTCGCTGGCGTCATCAGCCATGCTCAGGCGACGCTTGTCGACCTCGGCCAGGCGGTGGTGCAGAGCGTTGATCAACTCCTGGCGCCGCTTCGGGTTGTCGAGCATGTCGTCCTGCAGGTACGGATTGCGGCGCACGGCCCAGATATCGCCGAGCACCTCGTACAGCATGCGGGCCGAACGGCCGGTCTGGCGCGAGCCGCGCAGGGCGTCGAGCAAGCTCCACGATTCCTCGCCCAGCAGCCGGATGACGATCTCGCGATCGGAAAACGACGTGTAGTTATAAGGAATTTCGCGGAGACGCTGGGTCTCCGGTCCGTGGGGCGTTTCCGCCAGCAGAGCTTGGATTTGTGCAGGGGCATTCATTATGCGATTGGACTTGTAAACTGAACCCGGGAGGGCCATTTTAGCGTATCGCGACGCACCATGTCGGAACAGCCTTAGACGGCCGGGGGATACTCCGACTTACCGCGCCGCGCTATTAATTTGCGGACGAGCCCGATTACCGCCGATAAAATTCAACTTTACCCCGAAAAACTGAATGAAATTCCGGGTCTGGCGCATACGGCGATACGATCGATTGCACCAATTCAGCCCAGCATTTGGCCGATCCGGTGCCAGACGCCGTCCGGCACATACAACAGCAAGCTGGTCATGGTCAGGTAGCGCAGCAGTTTGCCGACGGCCATATACGCCAGGCTGGGCCAGAACGGCAGCTTGAGCCAGCCGCCCAGGGTGCACAGCGGATCGCCGATGCCGGGCAGCCAGGCCAGCAGCATGGTCTTGGCGCCGTAGCGCTCGAGCCAATGGAACCAGCGGCTCTTGCGTTCCCTGGCGAAGGTGGTCTTGGCCTGGTAGCCGATCCAGTAATCGACGGCGCCGCCGAGCGTGTTGCCGACGGTGGCCACGGCGATGGCGCTCCAGAACAGCTCGGGGTTGGCCTTAATCACCGCAAACACCGCCGGTTCCGAGCCCAGCGGCACCAGGGTGGCGGACACAAAACTGATGAGGAAGACCGACGTCAGGCCCACTTCCGGCGCCGCGAGCACGTTGAGCAGCCAGGCGATTGCAGATTCGATCATCGGTTTCTTTAGCGGGACGAAAGGTGTCCATTATAATGATCCGCACACCGCACGATTGAACAGCCCGGTCCTTGCCCACCGGCATCTGACCCGCGCCCCTGCCCGACCCGGTCACCCGCCGGATAGCTCGCATCGAACAACCGCGGAACCACCGGGGTCAAGTCTAACATTCAGACACGAGCTGTGCCGTAGCTGGCGACTACGGCACAGCTCGTGTCTGAATGTTAGACTTGACCCCAGCAGGTTCCGGCCCTCTGGAATCACTGTTTGCAGACTATGACTATCGACTATCTGAAGAAAATCCTGACCGCGCGCGTCTATGACGTCGCTGATGAAACCCCGCTGGAACTCGCGCCGACCCTGTCGCAGCGCTACGAGAACCGAATTTATTTCAAGCGCGAGGACATGCAGAGCGTGTTCAGCTTCAAGATTCGCGGCGCCTATAACAAGATGGCCCACCTGAGCGACGCCCAGCGCAAGCGCGGCGTCATCTGCGCCTCGGCCGGCAACCACGCGCAGGGCGTGGCGCTGTCGGCGGCCAAGCTGGGCTGTCGCGCGCTGATCGTCATGCCGACCACCACCCCGCAGGTCAAGATCGACGCCGTCAAGGCGCGCGGCGGCGCCGACGTCGAGGTGGTGCTGCACGGCGAGTCCTATACCGATGCCTACAACCATGCGCTGACGCTGGAGCAGGAACAGAAGCTGACCTTCGTCCATCCGTTCGACGATCCTGACGTCATCGCCGGCCAGGGCACCATCGGCATGGAGATCCTGCGCCAGCATTCCGGCCCCATCCACGCGATCTTCGTCGCCATCGGCGGCGGCGGCCTGATCGCCGGCGTGGCGTCCTACGTCAAGGCGATCCGCCCGGACATCAAGATCATCGGCGTGCAGACCATCGATTCGGACGCCATGGCGCGCAGCATCAAGGCCGGCGAGCGCGTCACCCTGGCCGACGTCGGCCTGTTCTCCGACGGCACCGCCGTGCGCCTGGTCGGCGAGGAAACCTTCCGCATCGCGCGCGAACTGGTCGACGACATCATCATCGTCGACACCGACGCCATCAGCGCGGCCATCAAGGACGTGTTCACCGACACGCGCAGCATCCTGGAGCCGGCCGGCGCGCTGGCCATCGCCGGCGCCAAGGCCTACATCGAGCGCGCGGCCATGACCAAGGAGCCGGTCAAGAACGAGACCTTGATCACCATCGCCTGCGGCGCCAACATGAATTTCGACCGCCTGCGCTTC
>JBDSKP010000746.1:0-4920 GCA_039916925.1 Duganella sp. | reverse complement strand
AGCAGGCGATTGGCGATCACGAACATGGTCGGTGCGAAGGCGACCTGCTTCTGGCGTTCGGCGTTGTTGGTGGTGGAGCCGCATTCGATGTCGATGGTGCCGTTGGCCATCAGCGGGATGCGGTTGGCGGCGGTGACGGGATTCATCACCACCTTCACGCCGGACAGGCCCAGATGCTTCTCGATCGCCGCCACGGCCTTCAGGCACAGGTCGACCGAATAGCCCTGGTACTGCTGCTTGTCGTCGAGGTAGGAAAACGGGATGGAGCCGTCGCGCACACCGAGCGTGATGGTGCCGGTGCGTTTGATCTTGGCCAGCGTGCCGCCGGCCTCCTGGGCGGAGGCGGGGCCGGTGCAGACGGCGGCCGCGATGGCGGCGACGGCAAAACGATTGAGCATTCGCGGTAACGACATGATTCCTCCTGAGAAAAATACAATGAACGTCAAGAACGACCTGCCGGGGGCGCCGGCGCATGCCGCCGGCTATCGCTAATGGATGATACGCGCCAGGAAGTCGCGGGCGCGTTCGGAACGCGGCGCGCCGAAGAATTCATCCTTGCCGCAGTCCTCCAGTATCCGCCCCTTGTCCATGAAGACGACCCGGTTGGCCACCTTCCTGGCAAATCCCATCTCGTGCGTGACCACCATCATCGTCATGCCCTCCTGCGCCAGGCCGACCATGACGTCGAGCACCTCGTTGATCATCTCGGGGTCCAGCGCGGAGGTGGGCTCGTCGAACAGCATCGCGATCGGGTCCATCGACAGCGCGCGGGCGATCGCCACGCGCTGCTGCTGGCCGCCGGACAGCTGGTTCGGATATTTGTCCTGCTGCGACAGCAGCCCGACCCGGTCCAGGTACTGCAGGCCGCGGGCGTTGGCCTCGTCCTCGCCGCGCCCGAGCACCTTGACCTGGCCCAAGGTCAGGTTCTGGCGCACCGACAGGTGCGGGAACAGCTCGAAATTCTGGAACACCATGCCGATGCGCGCGCGCAGCTTGGGCAGATCGGTGCCCTTGGCGCCGACCGAGATCTTGTCGACGATGATTTCGCCCCGCTGGAACGGCTCCAGACCGTTGACGGTCTTGATCAGGGTCGACTTGCCGGAACCGGACGGGCCGCAAATGACCATCACGTCGCCCTTGGCCACGCTGGTGGTGCATTCGGCCAACACCTGGAACTGGCCATACCATTTGCTGAGGTTATTTATCGCTATCATATTTTCGGCACGCTAGAGCGCTCGCGGCAGGTGTTGTGGACCGCCGCCCACGCGAGCTTGACAGCACCCTTGACGCCAAGGATACTGCGGAACTTGCTCAATGTTTCATCAGCTTACAAAGCTGCATTGGCTGGATCATACCTCCACACTGCGGGGAAATGACATTATTTTGTACGAGATTGTGCTTTAGCGGACTAATCCTGCGACAGCCAGCGTCCACAGAGACACTACCACGGGAAACTGAGAACATGAATAAAAAAAGTCGTTTGACCACTTACATCCTGATCGCACTGGCGCTCGGTATCATTACCGGCTACATCGTTCATGCCAACATGGCGAACCCGCTCAGTTTTGCCGACTCGATGTCGCTGATAACGACCTTGTTCCTGCGCCTGATCAAGATGATCATCGCGCCGTTGGTGTTCTCGACCCTGGTCGTGGGCATCGCCAGGATGGGCGACGCCAGCGAAGTGGGCCGCATCGGCATCAAGACGCTGGGCTGGTTCTTCATCGCCTCGGTCATGTCGCTGAGCCTGGGCCTGGTGCTGGTCAACATGTTCCGTCCGGGCGACGCGCTGCTGGGCCACATGGCCGCCACGGCCGCCTCCAAGGTCGAACTGGCCACGTCGAGCCTGACGCTGAAGGACTTCGTCACCCACCTGGTGCCGGCGTCGATCGTCGACGGCATGGCCAAGAACGAGATCTTGCAGATCGTCATCTTCTCGCTGTTCTTCGGTTCGGCGGCGGCGGCGGTCGGCAAGAAGGCCGACGTCATGGTCGAAGCGCTCGACGGCGTCGCCCACGTGATGCTCAAGGTCACCGGCTACGTGATGAAGTTCGCGCCGATCGCCGTGTTCGCGGCGGTCGCCGGCGTGATCGCCAAGAGCGGCCTGGGCGTGCTGTCGACGTACGGCGTGTTCATGGCCGAGTTCTACCTGGGCATCGCCTTGCTGTGGGGGTTGCTGATCTTCGCCGGCTTCGTGTTCCTCAAGGGCCGCGTGTTCGGCCTGATGAAGGAGCTGCGCGGCCCGGCCCTGCTGGCCTTCTCGACCGCCTCGAGCGAAGCGGCCTATCCGAAGACCCTGGAAGGGCTGGAGCGTTTCGGCGTCAAGAACCGGATCGCCGCGTTCGTGCTGCCGATCGGCTACTCGTTCAACCTGGACGGCTCGATGATGTACTGCACCTTCGCCACGGTGTTCATCGCCCAGGCGTACGGCATCGAAATGTCGCTGGGCCAGCAGATGACGATGATGATGGTGCTGATGCTCACCTCCAAGGGCATGGCCGGCGTGCCGCGCGCCTCGCTGGTGGTGATCGCCGCCACACTAAGCCAGTTCAATATCCCCGAAGCGGGCATGCTGCTGCTGCTGGGCATCGACCACTTCCTCGACATGGCGCGCTCCGCGACCAACGTCATCGGCAACGGCGTCGCCACGGCGGTGGTGGCCAAGTGGGAAGGCGAGCTGCTCGAACCGGGCCAGGAAGATGAAATGGTAAAAGACGCCGCATAAAACAGAAGCCCCAAAGCAAAGGCCACCGTCGAGGTGGCCCTTTTACATCCGGGGTTGTTGTTATCGGTTGGCGTAGATCTTCACCAGCTCGTGCAGGAAGGCGCGGCCTTCCATCAGCGATTGCACGCCGATGTATTCGTTCAGGCCGTGGATGTTGCCCAGGTCCGGCGTGAGGAAGATGCCGCTGATGCCGTACGTCGGTATGCCGGCGGCGTTGAGGAATTGCCCGTCCGTGGCGCCCGACTGCAAAATCGGCATCACCGGCACGCCCGGCCACATCTTCGCCGTGATGCGCTCCACCGGCTCCAAAATCGTCCTGGTCAATTCCGGCGGCGCCGAGTTCTCGCCGCGGATCTCCAGCGTTTCAACCTTCACCGCCGGATCGTCGATCGCCTTGACCAGCGCCTGGCGCACTTCCTCCTGCGTCACGCCCGGGAAGATGCGGCAGTTGACGTTGGCCCGCGCGCGCTGCGGCAAGGCGTTGGTGGCGTGGCCGGCGTCAAGCATGGTCGCGACACAGGTCGTGTGCAGCATCGCGCCCCAGCTGGTGTCGGCCGACGACACCAGCGCGACCGCCTTGGCGTCGCCAGGATTCCTGACCACCGCCAGCATGGCGTCGGCGACGTCCTTATGGCCCGCCGCCGCCTGGATCCTGGACATGCCCTTCAGATAGCCACGGCTGCCGTCGGCCAGCTGGATCGGGAACTCATAGCCTTCAACCTTCTTCAGCGCGCTGGCCAGCCGGTAAATGGCGTTGTCCTTTTGTGGACGCGAACTGTGACCGCCACGATTGGTCACCTCCACCCGGTAGTTCTGCGCGACCTTCTCGCCCGCCTGCACCGTCATCGAGACGCGCTTGCCGGCGGCATTAAGCTCGCCCCCGGCGCCTTCATTGAGCGCGTAACCGGCGTCGATCAGGTCGCGCTTGTTCTTCGTCAGCCACTCGGCGCCGTTGAAGGCGCCGGCCGTCTCCTCGCCGCAGGTCAGCGCCATCTTCAAGGTGTGGCGCGGCTTGAAGCCTTCCTTTTTAAAGCGGATCAGCGAGTCGGCCCAGATGGCCGCCTGCGCCTTGTCGTCCACCGCGCCGCGCGCGTAGAACTTGCCGTCCTCCTCGATCAGCGTGAACGGGTCGCGCACCCAGTCCTCGCGCTTGGCTTCGACCACGTCGATGTGCGCCAGCAGCAGGATGGCCTTGGCCTTCGGGTCGCTGCCCGGCAGGATGGCGACCAGGCCGCCCTCCTTCGGGAACTTCGGATCGGCGAACGGATGCAGGTCCGACTCCGGGAAGCCGGCCGCCTTCAGCCGCGTGGCCATGCGTTCGGCCGCCAAGGTGCAGCTGCCCGACGATAAAGTGGTGTTGGTTTCGACCAGCTCTTTGTAGAGGGCGCGGAATTGCTGTTCAGTGGGGTCGGCGTAGGCATTCTGCATACAGGCCACCAGCGCGGTGACAGCGCCCAGGACAAAGCGAGACTTCATGGTCGGTTCCTTATCAACGGTTGAAAAACAGTTTTGGCTGGCGAAACCCGCGTGCTTTTAGCGATACGCGCGCTCCGCCGCTTAGGGGTCGTACCCGGTTGGGTACGACCCGCTTGGCAGTGCGGGTTATTCGGCGCGCACCGCGTCCTCGGGCACAGAGGACAATTCCTCGTCGGCCTTGGCCTGCTGCCGCTGCCACATCTGCGCGTACAGGCCGTCGGCCGCCAGCAGCGATTGGTGCGTGCCGCGTTCGACGATGCGGCCGTGGTCGAGCACCAGGATCTGCTGCGCGTCCGCCACCGTCGACAACCGGTGCGCGATGACCATCGTGGTGCGGCTCCTGGCGATTTCCTTGAGCTGCGCCTGGATCGCTTGCTCGGCCTTGGAGTCCAGCGCGGACGTGGCTTCGTCGAAGATCAGGATGGCGGGATTTTTCAGCAGCGTGCGCGCGATCGCCACGCGCTGCTTCTCGCCGCCGGACAGCTTCAGACCGCGCTCGCCGACCATGGTGGCGTAGCCGTCCGGCAGGCTTTCGATGAAGTCGTGGATCGATGCCGCGCGCGCCGCCGCGACGATGCGCTCCTTGCTGGCCCCGGGCTGGCCGTAGGCGATGTTGTATTCGATGGTGTCGTTGAACAGCACCGTATCCTGCGGCACGATGCCGATCGCGTGGCGCACCGAGTCCTGCGTCAGCGAGCGCAGGTCCTGGCCGTCGATGG
>JBDSKP010000745.1:0-2399 GCA_039916925.1 Duganella sp. | reverse complement strand
GACGGTGTCGAACAGCGGTTCCTTGTCTTCCTGGTTGTCCTTGTTGTAGGCCAGTGGCTGGCCCTTCATCAACGTCAGAAGGCCCATCAGATGGCCGTAGACGCGGCCGGTTTTACCGCGCGCCAGCTCCGGCACGTCCGGGTTTTTCTTTTGCGGCATGATCGACGAGCCGGTGCAGAAGCGGTCGGCGATGTCGATGAAGCCGACGCGCGGGCTCATCCAGATGACCAGTTCCTCGGCCATGCGCGAGACGTGCATCATCAGCACCGCGCCGGCGGCGCAGAACTCGATGGCGAAGTCGCGGTCCGAGACGGCGTCCAGCGAGTTGTGGCAGACGTCGTCGAAACCGAGCGTGGCGGCCACGCGCGCGCGGTCGATCGGGAACGTGGTGCCGGCCAGCGCGGCGGCGCCCAGCGGCAGGCGGTTGACGCGCTTGCGGCAATCGAGCATGCGCTCGGCGTCGCGCCCGAACATCTCGACGTAGGCCAGCATGTGGTGGCCGAAGGTGATCGGCTGCGCCACCTGCATGTGGGTGAAGCCGGGCATGATGGTGTCGGCGTTTTTCTCGGCCAGGTCGGTCAGCGCGCCGCGCAGCGCGTCGAGCAGCGTGACCACGTCGTCGATGGCGCCGCGCACGTACAGGCGGATGTCGGTGGCCACCTGGTCGTTGCGGGAGCGGCCGGTGTGCAGGCGCTTGCCGGCGTCGCCAACCAGTTCGGTCAGGCGCTTTTCGATATTCAGGTGGACGTCTTCCAGGTCGAGCAGCCATTCGAACTGGCCGGCTTCGATCTCGGACGAGATCTGCGCCATGCCGCGCTCGATCTCGGCGCGGTCGGCGGCGCTGATGATGCCCTGCGCGGCCAGCATCTCGGCGTGCGCCAGCGAGCCCTGGATGTCGGCCTTGGCCAGGCGCTTGTCGAAGAATACGGAGGCGGTATAGCGTTTAACGAGGTCGGAAACGGGTTCGTTGAAGCGGGCCGACCAGGCTTCGCTCTTTTTGGAAAGTTGTGCGGTCATAGTGGTGAGGTGGTTTTCGCGGTATTGGTGTGACGGATTATAAACCGCCAACTGCTCAAAAATATGTCATTATTGCTATTTTTGCCACGTAAAACATGACTAGCCTGCAGATCAGCACCGACAAGGGGCAACTCGATGTGCCCCTGATTTATCAATTCCTCAGCGAGCAATCGACGTGGGCGATCGGCATGCCGCGCGCTGTGCTGGAGCGGGCGATCGCCAATTCGCTGTGTTTCGGCGCCTATCTGGACCGGCGGCAGGTCGGTTTCGCGCGCGTGGTGACCGACTGCGCCACCTTCGCCAACCTGGTCGACGTGTTCGTGCTGCCGGAGCACCGGGGCCACGGCTACAGCAAGCGGCTGGTCGAGGCGATCGTCGCGCATCCGGATCTGCAGGGATTGCGGCGCTTCACGCTGGCGACTGTCGACGCGCACGGCCTGTATGCGCAGTTCGGATTCACGCCGCCGGTGCGGCCTTCGACGCTGATGGAGCGCTACTGCCCCGACGTCTACCGTAATTAATTTCGTCGATGGATCACGTGGGGGGCACGTGGGGATCACGTAGGGCGGATTAGGCGGGACGCCGTAATCCGCCATTGAGCCGCCGACGGAGCTTGGCGGATTACGCTGCGCTAATCCGCCCTACGTGTTTTAGATTGACGCTTGAATTTATTGCCAGTTCATCAGCACCGGCGGCACCAGCAGCGCCAGCGCCATCACCGCGTAGATCAGCTGCAGCGGGATCATCCACTTGGCCCAGGTGATCCAGGGCACCCGCGCCAGCGCCAGCACGCCCACCGTGATGCCGGAGGTCGGAATCATCGGCGTGGTCAGCTCGCCGAACTGGAACGCCAGGATCGCCGTCTGCCGCGTCACGCCCACCAGATCGGCCAGCGGCGCCATGATCGGCATCGTCAGCGCGGCCTGCCCGGTGCCGGAGTGGATGAAGAAGTTGATCACCGTCTGGATGCCGAACATCTTCCACGCCGTGAAGATCGGGCTGGACGACTGCACCAGCGGCGTCAACGCGTGCAGCATGGTGTCGATGATCTGGGCGTCGCGTGCCAAAATCATCGTGCCGCGCGCCAGCGCGATCACCAGCGCCGTGCCCACCAGGTCGCGCGCGCCCTGGATGAAGCCTTCGACGATCTGCCCCGAGTCGAGCTTGCCCACCAGGCCGATCACCACGCCCATCGTCAGGAACAGCGCGGCGATTTCGTCGATGTACCAGCCGTAGTGCACCACGCCGGCGACCATGATGGCCAGCGAGGCGGCGAAGATCCACAGCACCCGCTTGTGGCGCGCGGTCATGCCGTCGAATTCGCCCAGGCCGGGTGGTTGTTCCTTGCGCTTTTCCAGATCGAGCGCGTAGGTGGGGCTGAG
>JBDSKP010000744.1:0-2717 GCA_039916925.1 Duganella sp. | reverse complement strand
GAATGAGGTTGCCGGCCAGCGGCGCGCCGAACTGCTTCGTTTCCTCGGGAGAAAGGCCGTGTTGCGTGGCCAGCACCTGGCGGTCGATTTCCAGAATCGCCGACGCCGGGTTATCCAGCAACGCCCTGACCGACGAATTGATCGTACCGAACTGGGTCAGCAGCTCACGCATGTGCTGTGCGCCGCCGCCCGATGCCGCCTGATACGTCATCGACGTCATCCACTCGACCAGGTTGTGCTGGAACAGGCCGCCCAGGCCCATCAGCATGCACGACACGGTGCAGTTGCCGCCGATGTAGTTCTTCACGCCCTTGCCCAGCGCGTCCTTGATGACGTGCAGGTTGACCGGATCCAGCACGATGACGGCGTCCTTCTCCATGCGCAGGGTCGACGCGGCGTCGATCCAGTAGCCGTTCCAGCCGGCCGCGCGCAGTTTGGGGAACACCTCGGTGGTGTAGTCGCCGCCCTGGCACGAGATGATGATCTCGCACTTTTTCAGTTCGTCGATATCGGTCGCGCTTTTCAGTTTGGTTTCATTCTTCGCCATCTTCGGGGCGTCGCCGCCCGGGTTCGACGTCGTGAAGAACACCGGTTCGATGTGGGCGAAATCGCCCTCTTCCTGCATGCGCTGCATCAGGACCGAACCGACCATGCCGCGCCAACCTACCAAGCCTACGAGTTTCATTTTGCTCTTCCTTGTCTTGAGTTTTTTATGCCAGTGCCTTGACGACCGCGTTGCCCATCTCCTCGGTGCCCACCTTGGTGGTGCCCGGTTCGAAGATGTCGCCGGTGCGCAGGCCCTGCGCCAGCACGCTCTTGACGGCGGTCTCGATGCGGTCGGCCTGTTCGGTCTTGTTGAAGGTGTAGCGCAGCATCATCGCGGCCGACAGGATCGTCGCCAGCGGATTGGCGATGCCCTTGCCGGCGATGTCGGGCGCCGAACCATGCGACGGCTCGTACAGGCCCTTGTTGTTGGCGTCGAGCGAGGCCGACGGCAACATGCCGATCGAACCGGTCAGCATCGCCGCGCAATCGCTCAGGATGTCGCCGAACATGTTGCCGGTGACGATGACGTCGAATTTCTTCGGCGCGCGCACCAGCTGCATGGCGGCGTTGTCGACGTACATGTGCTCGAGCGCGACGTCCGGATATTCCTTGTGGACGTCGGTGACGATGTCCTTCCAGAACTGGAACGTCTCCAGCACGTTGGCCTTGTCGACGCTGGTGAGGCGCTTGTCGCGCTTTTGCGCGGCCTGGAACGCCACGTGGGCGATGCGGCGGATTTCGCCCTCGGCGTAGCGCATCGTGTCGTAGCCTTCGCGCTGGCCCTTGAACGGGCCGTCCGGGCACTCGCGCACGCCGCGCGGCTGGCCGAAGTAAATGTCGCCGGTCAGTTCGCGCACGATCAGGATGTCCAGGCCGGAGACGACTTCAGGCTTCAGGGTCGAGGCGCCGGCCAGTTCCGGATACAGGATCGCCGGACGCAGGTTGCCGAACAGGCCCAGGTTCTTGCGCAGGCCGAGGATGGCCTGTTCCGGGCGCAACGCGCGTTCCAGCGTGTCGTACTGGTAGTCGCCGACGGCGCCGAACAGCACCGCGTCGGACGCCTTGGCCAGCGCCAGCGTGCCTTCCGGCAGCGGATGGCCGTGGGCCGCGTAGCCGGCGCCGCCGACGGGGGCGGTCTCGAGCTCGAACGATTCGCCCAGCACGTTGAGGACCTTGACGGCTTGGGCGATGATTTCCGGGCCGATACCGTCGCCCGGGAGGATTGCGATTTTCATGGTGATTCTCGAGATTAGATGACGTTAGCCAACCAGGGTTGGTTTGCCAGATGGCGCTCTTCGAATTCGCGGATGACGTCGGCGTGGCGCAGGGTCAGGCCGATATCGTCGAGTCCGTTCATCAGGCAGTATTTGCGGAAGGCGTCGATCTCGAAGGGATAGGAGATGCTGCCGTTGCTGGTGGAAATGCGCTGCTGCTCAAGGTCGACCACC
Source organism: Duganella sp. (assembly GCA_039916925.1). Lineage (GTDB taxonomy): Bacteria > Pseudomonadota > Gammaproteobacteria > Burkholderiales > Burkholderiaceae_D > Rugamonas. Next base: position 723 of record JBDSKP010000744.1, on the reverse strand, counting down.
AGACGGTAACCGGGGAAGGCCTTGACTTCGTTGAACAGATGATCGATCTGCGTTTCACTCAAAACGATGGGCAGCAAGCCGCTCTTGTAACAGTTGTTGAAGAAGATGTCGGCGAACGACGGCGCGATGATGGCGCGGAAGCCGTACTGGTCGAGCGCCCACGGCGCGTGCTCGCGCGAGGAACCGCAGCCGAAGTTCTTGCGGGTCAGCAGGATCGAGGCGCCCTGGTAGCGCGCCTCGTTGAGCACGAACTCCGGGTTCAGCGGACGCTTGCTGTTGTCCATGCCGGGTTCGCCGTGGTCGAGGTAGCGCCACTCGTCGAACAGGTTGGGGCCGAAGCCGGTGCGATGGATGGACTTCAGGAATTGCTTCGGAATGATGGCGTCGGTGTCGACGTTGGCGCGGTCGAGCGGGGCCACCAGGCCTTCGTATATCGTAAATTTATCCATGATCTCGTTCGGGTTGTGCGACGGCGGACCGTCGCGGCCCGCCGTTCTGCGGATTATTTTTTGGTCGAAGCGCCTTCGAGCGATTCACCGACCTTTTTGACATCCTTGCCGAAGCCGTTGACGGTATTGCAGCCGGTCAGGATCAGGGCAATGATGGACAGCGCGAATAGTTTTTTCATTCTGGACTCTCGTATAGACAGTTGTTTTTATAAGTCACCGGAATGGCGGATCACGCTCACCCCGTAAAGCTGGGGTCTGACCCAAGGGGTCAGAC
>JBDSKP010000743.1:0-4712 GCA_039916925.1 Duganella sp. | reverse complement strand
AAAGGTAAAAAAAAGCCCGCTGGTTAAAGCGGGCTTAAAACTATTTTCTTGGAGGAGAATAGTGGAGACAGGTGTAATTATGGGGGGGCATTAGATATGTGTCTAATTGTTGTTTCGGATACCCGTCATCAGGCAGGCGTATAACTCGCTATTTGACGGGTTTTATTTGACGGGGACGGTGTAATTCAAGGCCAAGCGGCCGCCGTCGACGTACAGGGTTTGACCGGTCATGTAGCTGGCGTCGTCGCTGGCGAGGAAGGCGGCGATGGACGCCACTTCCTCCGGTTCGCCGCAGCGGCCCATCGGCGTGCGCGACAAGATCGTATGGCGGGCCTCCGGGCTGGACATGACGGCCTGCTTCGCCAGTTCCGTCAGAATGGTGCCGGGGCCGATGCCGTTGACGCGGATGCCGTGCTGGACCAGGTTCAGCGACATCACCTTGGTCAACTGGTTGATCGCGCCCTTGGACACCACATAAGGCACCTGGTTCGGGATCGCCAGCTCCGCGTTGACGCTGGACATGTTGATGATGCAGCCGCTCTGCTGCTTGACCATCTCGCGCGCGACCGCCTGGCCGCACAGGAACATCGATTTCAGGTTGATGCGCAGCACGCGATCGAAATCGTCCTCGGTGAGGTCGAGGAAATCGGCGGCGTGCGTGACGCCGGCGTTGTTGATCAGAATGTCGATGCGGCCGAAGGCTGCCATCGTGGCGGCGACCAGCGCGTCCACATCGGCCTTTTGGCTGACGTCGGCGGCGAAGAAGCGCGCCTGCGCGCCCAGGGCGGCGGCCGCTTGCTCACCCTCGGGTTTGATATCGACCAGCATGACTTGCGCGCCTTCGGTAATCAGGCGTTGCGCGCACGCCAAGCCTATGCCTTGGGTGGCGCCGGTCACGATGGCGACTTTTTGCGATAATTTCATAGGAGTGCTTTCTGAGCGTTCTGGAGATGGAGGGAAAATTTTAACAGCCCCGTGGGGCCGCGTTACAATAGAGGGTTTGCAACAGATTACAAAGGCGCGTCGTGAATTTCATCAACAAATTGTCTGCCGCGTGGACGGCCAACGACTCCCTGCTGTGCGTGGGCCTGGACCCGGACATGGCCAGGCTGCCGGCCCGGTTCCAGAACGACCCGCAAGGTATTTATCATTTCTGCCGCGAGATCATCGACGCGACGGCCGACCTGGCGTGCTCGTTCAAGCCGCAGATCGCTTACTTCGCCGCCCTCGGCGCCGAAGACCAGCTGGAAAAAATCTGCGCCTACGCGCGCGAGAACTATCCGCACATTCCGGTGATCCTCGACGCCAAGCGCGGCGACATCGGCGCCACCGCGCGCCAGTACGCGCGCGAGGCGTACGACCGCTACGGCGCCGACGCGGTCACGCTCAGCCCGTACATGGGTTCGGATTCGGTGGAGCCGTACATGGAGTGGAGCGACCGCGGCATCATCGTCCTGTGCCGCACCTCGAACGCCGGCGGCTCGGACCTGCAATTCCTCAACGTCGACGGCAAGCCGCGGTATCAGCACGTGGCGCGCCTGGTCGCTGAAAAGTGGAACGCCAACGGCCAATGTGCGCTGGTGGTGGGCGCGACCTTCCCGGAAGAACTGGCGCAGGTGAGGGCGATCGTCGGCGACATGCCGTTGCTGGTGCCAGGCATCGGCGCGCAGGGCGGGGACATCGCCGCCACGGTCAAATCGGGCAAGACGGCGGCCGGCGCCGGCATGATGATCAACTCGTCGCGCGCGATCCTGTACGCGGCGCCGCTGGCCGGCGAGGATTTCGCCGCCGCCGCGCGCCGCGTCGCGCTGGAAACGCGCGACGCGATCAATCTGCATCGCGGGTAAGCCATGCTTTAACCCGGTACGGCGGGGTCGTAGCCCCAGGGGGACGACCCCAGGCTGAGCGTCTTGCGGGGTTGGGCTAACCCGTCTATTGCGCCGGCGCGATCAGCTCGACGTACTCGTACAACTCGGCCAGGATCCGCTCGGCGCGCTCATCCGCGTCCTGCTGCAGATGATCGATCTCGCCGAAGAACTGGTCGATGCTGCGCGCGCCGCCGGCGCCGTCGTAAAAGCGCGCGGCCCGGTGCTGCTCCCAGTGTTCCATCTCCGGTTCGCTCAGCGTTTCCGGGAAATTGCGGGCGCGATAACGGAACAACAACTCCGGTAAGCGCGCGTCGTCGAACGAAGGCGACGCCGCCGCCAGTTTGGCCGGCGTCTCCTTGCGCAGCGATTCGAGCAGGCGGCGATCCTCCTTGCCGATGAAGCCGTTGTACAAATCCTCGTCCACGTCGAGTTCCGCGCCCGGTGGACGGTAAAACACCTGCTCCCACTCGATATCCATGTTGCGCCCGGCCGCCGCCAGCGCGGCGAACGCCTTGCCTTGCTCCAGGTCGATGCCCCACTGGCTGGCCATGGCCGGCGACAGCGTCTTCAGGTTCGCCACCAGCATCGGCGACTTGTTCAGGTGGATGCTCTTGACCGGCAGCCGCGTCATGCCCTCCGGCAGCGCGTCGGCGCGGGTGAAGATGCGGGTGCGTATCGTGTCCGCGTCCAGCGTGAGCAACTCGGTCGGATCGTAGGTGCAATCCCAGACGATGACTTCGTTCTTGTTGGTCGGATGCGTCGCCAGCGGCCACACCAGCGCGATGCAGCCGCGCTCCACCGGGAACATGCCGGACACGTGCAGGAACGGCGCGCGCAGGTTCGGCGCCAGGTGCATGCCGATCTCGTCGGCCACGCGGTCCTTCTTGTGCAGCGCGAAGCAAAAGTCGAACAACTTCGGCTGCGTCCGCTTGATCAGCCGCGCCAGCGCGATGGTGGCGCGCACGTCGGACAACGCGTCGTGCGCCGCCTCGTGCAGCAGGCCGTTGGCCTTGGCCAGGTCCTCCAGCCGGAAACTGGGCTTGCCGTCGGCCTTCTTCGGCCATTCGATGCCTTCCGGGCGCAACGCGTACGTCATGCGGACCACGTCCAGCAGATCCCAGCGGCCGCACTGGTTTTGCCATTCGCGCGCGTACGGATCGATCAGGGTGCGCCAGAACATGAAGCGGGTGATCTCGTCGTCGAAGCGGATCGTGTTGTAGCCCACGCCGATGGTGCCCGGCTTGGAAAACGCCTGTTCGATGGTGGTGGCGAACTTATGCTCGGGCACGCCCCATTCGAGGCATTGCTGCGGCGTGATGCCGGTGATCAGGCAAGATTGCGGATCGGGCAAGAAATCATTGGCTGGTTTGCAGTACAGCATGATCGGATCGCCGATCTCGTTGAGGTTGGCGTCGGTGCGGATGGCGGCGAATTGCGCCGGGCGATCGCGACGCGTCTGGGCGCCAAAGGTTTCGTAGTCGTGCCAGAGAAAAGTCTGTGTGGTCATAGAGCGCAGTCAGGGGGGCTACAGTTATTGTAAAAACTGCCGATAATTCAAAGGTATTCCAACCGGAGCAACATCATGGCTACTCCCGTCTCAGTTACATCAGGTTCCACGGCCGCCAGCAAGGCAGCTCCCGTCCAGACCAAAGACGTCCAGGCCAAGGAAGACAGCACCATGTCGGTCGGCGCCAAGGCCAAGGCCCAGCTCAACGCTTCCATCGTACAAGCTTCGCTGACGGTGTCGTTGAATTCTTCCAACGAACCGCTGTCGGTCTTGCTGAAAACCGCGCTGACCGGCATCAACGAGGCGCTCAAGGACCAGTTCGGCGAGAACGCCATCGAGAGCGCCGTGTCGCAGGACAACACGCCGGAAGGCACCGCGAGCCGCATTGTATCGCTGTCGACCGCATTTTACGATGCGTTCAAGCAGCAGAACCCGGGTGAGGATGAAGAGGTGCTGCTGAACAAGTTCATCGATACCTTGAAAAAGGGCGTCGATCAAGGCTTTGGCGAGGCGCGCGATGTGCTGCAGGGCTTAAAGGTGCTGGGCGGCGAAGTTGCCGGCAATATCGACAAGACGTACGAGCTGGTGCAGAAGGGGTACGACGATTTCATCGCCGCGCGCCTGGCCAAGCCGGCGGAAACCTTGCCCAAAACAGACGTCGAGAAACGTAGGGCGGATTAGCGCGCAGCGCGTAATCCGCCAAGCTCCGTCGGCGGCGCATGCATGGTGGCGGTCACACCAGCTCCTCCTGCGCCACGCGGTCGCGGCCCAGCTCCTTGGCGCGGTACAGCGCTGCGTCCGCGGCGGCGATCAAATCCTGCTCGTTTTGCTGCGCCTGCAATATCGCCACCCCGAACGAGGCGGTGACGTGCGGCAGCGGGGCGCGCATGTCGCTGAACACGACCGCCTGCCGCATCCGCTCGCACAAGCGCTCGGCCACCGCCAGCGCCACCTTGCGCTGCGTGTCCGGCAGCAGCACCATCATTTCCTCACCGCCGTAGCGCACGGCGAAATCGGTCGGACGCAGCGCGCCGCTGAGCACCTGCGCGGCCGTGCGCAACGCCTGGTCGCCGGCCAGGTGGCCGTGGCTGTCGTTGAACAGCTTAAAGTGGTCCAGATCGATCATGATCAGCGCCAGCGGCGAGTTCGATCCGTGCGCGGTGGAGATCATCGTCGGCAGCAAATCGTTGAGCCAGGCGCGGTTGTACAGGCCCGTCAGGCCGTCGATCATCGACAGCTGGCGGTAGAACTCGCCCAGTTTCTGGCGTCGGCGCAACTGCGCGTTGGCTGCGCGGATTCGGAACGACAACAATCGCAGCAGATTGCGCGCCAGCACA
>JBDSKP010000742.1:0-4806 GCA_039916925.1 Duganella sp. | reverse complement strand
CGAGCCCATCCAACGGTCGATTCCGCAGGTCGCCGTCGGCGGTTATATCTACTCCAGGAATCCGTCCGACCGCCTGCTGCTGATCGACAAGGTCCTGCGCCACGAAGGCGAGGAGGTCGCCCCCGGCCTGAAGCTGGAAAAACTCCTGCCCAAGGAAGCCGTGTTCAACTTCAAAGGCTACCGCTACCGCGTTCCGTATTGAGCTGTCATCAACTTGTCACCCGGTAGTGATATTTTCTTATCATTGAAAACAATGCATGAGGAAATATCATGAAACATCTGAGAATATTGCCTTTCCTGATAGCCGCCGCTTTCTGCATGCCCCGCGCCCAGGCCGCCGACACCGCCGGCCAGCAAGAATCGATCGGCTACGGCGCCGGACTGCTGTGCCTGGGCTTGGCCCTGCTCGCCACAGGTCGTTCGCGCCACGACGCGTTCAACCAGAAGAACGACAAATAGACCGGCCGTCAGCCCCGCTGCGTCACTAAATGTTGCTGCGTATAATGGCGGTAACAGTTTGGGGTAGAGGGGTTGATCAATGCAGCAACAGAGTTCCGCGCACATGCGCAAAGTCCTGGGCGTCATCGGGACGTCCGGCAGCGGCAAGACCACGTTGCTGGAATTTCTGATCGCCCGGCTGGCCGGGCGCGGGCTGAAGGTCAACGTCGTCAAGCACAGTCATCACGACCTGGAACTGGAACCGCCACAGAAGGACAGCGCCCGCCTGCGCATGGCCGGCGCCGCCGAAGTCATGGTGGCGTCGCCGTTCCGCGTGGCCATCATCCGCGAGCTGCGCGGCGCGCCCGAACCGACGCTCGACGAGCAACTGGCGCGCCTGTCGCCGGCCGACCTGACCCTGCTCGAAGGTTTTAAGTCCTACCCCATCGACAAGCTGGAAGTCTACCGCGCCGAACAGGGCCGGCCGCCGCTGTATCCGTTCGACCCGCACGTCGTCGCGGTCGCTTCCGATCAGCCCAGGCCCGCCGATGTGTTGCCCGGCACCGTATGGCTGGATCTGAACGCGCCGACCGAGGTGCTGGCCTGGCTGCTGGCCCACGTCGAGGAAAAAAATCCGCCGCAAGGCTAAAGTTATTGCCGGATCGTCCGTAAAAGAATAGATACCCCTTAAAGGAGGATGATATGGACGTCACCGGCATTGCCCAAGTTGCAACCTCGATCGCGGACACAGGCACCAAGCAGGCCGTTGGCATCGCGGTGTTGAAAAAAGCCCAGGACATCCAGGCCTCCAGCGCCCAGGCGTTGATCGAAGCCATCCCTCCTGTGCCATCGGCGCCGAACCTGCCAGCCCACCTCGGCAACACCATCAATACCACCGCCTGAACGGCGGTTCGCGGGCCGTCACCCGCACCGTGCGCCACCGGGTGCGCGGCGGCTTTGCGCGATCGGTCGGTCCGCGCGTCTTGTCGATTTGAATCCAGTCAACACAATCAAGCGTATCAACGTTAATGCTGGTACGCTGCGACTACGCCTGCCGCTGGGTTGCAGTGAATTCAACTATCCACTCGAGGAGACCTACTATGAATAAACGTCAAGCCATGATCGCCGCCGCCCTGGCCACCGTCTGCGCCGCCGGTGCCGGCAGCGCCTTCGCCGTCGATCAGGACACGCCGAAGGACAAGTGTTACGGTATCGCCAAGGCCGGCCAGAACGATTGCGCCGCCCCCAACGGTTCGCATTCCTGCGCCGGCCAGTCCAAGGTCGACAATTCGCCGACCGAGTGGAAATACGTGGCCAAAGGCACGTGCGAGAAGGCCGGCGGCAAGACCACGCCGCCAGCCAAGTAAGCAGCCATCGTCTCAGCGGAGCCCATGTCCCTGCCACGCCTGTCGGAGCATACGCCCGGTGTCGGCGTCGGATTGCGGGCGCCGCATTACCGCCAGTTTCTCGAGCGGCGGCCGGGCGCCGCCTGGCTCGAGGTCCACACCGAAAATTATCTCGATCAATCCGGCTGGGACAGCCACGTGCTGCTGCAGCTGCGGCGCGACTATCCGATCAGCCTGCATGGCGTCGGCCTGGGGCTGGGGTCGGCGCGCGGATTTTCTGAGCGGCACCTCGGCAGTGTGCGCAGTCTGGTGGCGCGCGTCGAGCCGGTGCTGGTCTCCGAACACCTGTGCTGGGGCGCCGTCGGCGACCGCCATCTCAACGATTTGCTGCCGATGACGCTGGACCACGCCGCGCTCGACCTGCTGAGCGCGCGCATCGGCCGCGTGCAGGACACCCTCAAACGCCAGCTGCTGCTGGAAAACGTCTCCACCTATGTGCGCTTTCATCAGGATGCGATGAGCGAGGCGGAGTTCATGGCGGCGTTGGCCGCGCGCACCGGTTGCGGCCTGCTGCTCGATATTAATAATCTCTACGTCAACCAGTGCAACCACGGCGAGGACGCGCTGGCCGCCATCGCCGCGATCGCGCCCGGCATGGTTGGCGAGATGCATCTGGCCGGTCATCTGGTGACGCCCCGTGCCGTCATCGACCACCACGGCGCCACAGTGGCCGAGCCCGTCTGGCGCCTGTACCAGGCGGCGCTGGAGCGCTTCGGCGCCGTGCCGACACTGATCGAGTGGGATACCGACATCCCGGAGCTCGGCGTGCTGCTCGAGGAGGCCGCCAAGGCCGACGTGCTGGTGCGCCAATACGCATCGCCGCCGGCGCGGACGTGGCGCGCGGAGACGCCGGCCGCTGTGGAAGAGGATGCGCCAGGGCTTGCCGCCAGCCAGCGCTTGTTCGCCGGCGCGCTGCTCGACCCCGCGCGGACGGCGCCCGTGCTGGCGCAACTTCAGGGAGGGCAAGGCATCAACGAGCACCGCCTCGCGCTCTATCGCGGCAACTTGGGCGCGACGTGGGACAAAACCCTGGCGGCCGCCTATCCGGTGGTGCGCATGCTGGTGGGGGGCGAGTTCTTCAGTGGCCTGGGCACGGCCTACGGCCGCGCCCATCCTTCCAATAGCGGCGATTTGAACCGCTTCGGCGCCGATTTCGACGTCTTTCTCCGTCATTTCCCCCACGTGGCCGACTATCCCTACCTGCCCGACATGGCCGCGCTGGAGTGGGCGCTGCACCGCGCGCACTACGCCCCGACGGCCGAACCCGTGACTGCGGGGCGGCTCGCCGGTTTATCTCCCGCGCAAATGGAAACGGCGCGGATGACACTGCATCCGGCCTGCCGGCTGTACTCATCCGAGTGGGCGGTGGTGCCGCTATGGCAGGCGCATCAGGCGGACAGCGGAGTGGGTTTTCCCGAACGGCTGGCCGCGCCCAGCTATGGCGTGGTCGCGCGTCCGCAATGGAAGACGCGGGTGGTGCCGCTTAGCGGCGCCGGCCATGCGGCGTTACGGGTGCTGGAGGAGGGGAGGGACTTCGGCGCCGCGCTCGATGCGGCGTTTGACATCGATGAAGCCTTCGACGTGGCCGGCAACTTGCAACTCTGGCTGGCCCACGCGCTGATCGTCAAGATAGAGGTGTGAGACGGCGGCGGCGGTCAGGCGCCGGGCTTGAACGCGCGGAATATCCTGGCTTCGCCGGTCAGATCCCGGTGCAGCCGGCTGGCGGCTTCCGTCAGCTCGATCATGCGATCGATCTGGGCATCCTCGAACCGGGCCAGTTCTTCGGTGGCCGTCAGCAGCGCCTGCGCCAGCTTGGCGCGCGCACCCTGGTACAGCGAACCGTGGTATTGGTTCGTGTTCTTGAGCAGCTCCTCGGCGTTTTCAATCACCTGGCGCAGATCGTCGAGCAGTTTTTCCTGGGTTGGGCTATGTGGTTCAGGACCGTCCATGACGTTCCCCCTGGTCGTAAAGAAACTGGTTGAAAAAGCCGGGTGGCAAGCATTTCCAATATAACTACGATATCGCCAGTCGATTTGCGCGTAATCAAACACGCTCGCCCCCGTCTGCAGCGTTTTCTCGGCCGCGCTTACAGATTAGTCGATTATTGCTTAAAAGCAAGAGAGAATTACACGCCGTCAACGGTAATTTTGACGTCGCCGACGGTGACCTGCTGACCGGCGCGGATTTTCGCGGTCTTGCGCAGCTCTTGCTTGCCGTCTACCTTCACCTCGCCGCCGGCCACCATCATCTTGCCGGCGCCACCGCTGTCGCACAATCCGACCAGTTTCAATAGCTGGTTCAATTCGACAAATTCACCGTTTAATTCGAAGCTTACTTTTTGCATTTTATCCTCTATTGCCATGATATTAACTCGGCGGCGGCCTTACTTTTTATAGTGTAGCGGCATTCCGACAGCCGCGCAGTTTACCCCATCGAATCGGGTTGTCATCTGGAAAAAAAATTGTTATGCTGAAGTTACTGCAAATTTTTTAAGCAGCATGACGTGCTTACCGAGCGGCATCATGAACAAGCTTTCCCTGACTGGTCTGGTAATCGTTTTTCCGCTGTCGACAGCGGCCGGCGCCGCTACATCCGACGCCGCTCTTGCGCAGCAATCGACTCCGGCGTTTGAGACCCGCGCCAATTCCACAGTGTTGTTCGAAGCGGCCGACCGCCAGTCGGCGCTGGTCGACCAATTGCAGACCGACGGCGCGCGCCGCTATACCGCGTTCGCCGGCGCACCGCGTTTGCATTTCGGCGCCTTGCCGGAGAATCTGTCGTTGCTCGATCCGCTGGGACCCTTGTTGAACGAGCGCAGTCGGCGCTATCTGAGCAGCGCGGAATTCGAAAAGAAAACCGGGCGGGCGGTCGGCATTCTGACCATCGGCCTGTTGCGCGAGACCGGTTCCACTCTCGGCGGCGGCCAGCCCGGCACGTCATGGGGCATGAACAGCCGTCCCAC
>JBDSKP010000741.1:0-4911 GCA_039916925.1 Duganella sp. | reverse complement strand
CCGGTCAACTTCATCTTCCAGATGATCGAGTTGCTGGCCAAGCCACTGTCGCTGTCGCTGCGACTCTTCGGCAATATGTACGCCGGCGAGCTGCTGTTCATTCTGATCGCTCTGCTGCCATGGTGGGCGCAGTGGCTGCTGGGTGGTCCTTGGGTTATCTTCCACATCCTGGTGGTGACCCTGCAAGCGTTTGTGTTTATGGCGTTGACTGTCGTGTACCTCAGCCTCGCGGTCGAGAAGCACTAAGAACACCAGGCCTGACCTACTGCGCGGCGCGACCTTCGCCCGGCGATGCCCACCGTACATGCGTACGGCTGCGCTTCCCGGACAAGACCAGCGCCGCTCGCTACGGTTCTGCCAGGTGTTCAGTCAACAAATCGTTTTAATCTTTTTAGTATCTGTAGTCTTTTTTAAAATCTTAGGAGAAATTTCAATGCAAGCTCTGATCGCACAAGTACAAAGCATGACCGTTCTGGCCGCAGCAATCATCATCGGTCTGGCCGCTATCGGCACCGCACTCGGTTTCGCAATTCTGGGCGGCAAATTCCTGGAAGCGTCGGCCCGTCAACCAGAACTGATGCCACAACTGCAAACCAAGCTGTTCGTTATCGCTGGTCTGCTGGATGCGATCTCGATGATCGGCGTCGGCGTTGCTCTGCTGTACACCTTCAGCAACCCGTTCCTGGCTGCCGTTATCGCCGCTGCTGGTCAGTAATTCGCTCCCTTCTAGGAGAAACTTTTAGTTAGGAGCAAAGGTATGGACATCAATATGTCTCTCATCGGCCAGATGATCACCTTCGCGGTGTTGGTCTGGGTATCGATGAAGTTCGTATTTCCATCGCTGAACGCAGCGTTGGATGAGCGTGCCAAGCGTATCGCTGATGGTCTGGCCGCGGCCGACCAAGGCCAGGCTGCGATGGTCGTCGCTGAAAAGCGCGCCGCCGAAGCACTGACCAGTGCACGCGAAGAAGCTTCGCAACGTGTTGCCGACGCCGAAAAGCGCGCGCAACTGGTCGCAGAAGAAATCAAAGCGAATGCACAAGCCGAAGCGGACCGCATCATTGCGCAAGCCAAGGCAGATGCCGATCAGCAACTGGCCAAGGCGCGCGACACGCTGCGCGCTCAGGTGGCTGACCTGGCTGTGAAGGGCGCCGAGCAAATCTTGAAGCGCGAAGTCAACGCCTCGGCCCACGCCGATCTGTTGTCGCGCCTGTCTGTCGAGCTGTAATCATGGCAGAAAACGCAACCGTCGCCCGTCCCTACGCGGAAGCTTTGTTCCGCGTAGCCCAAGCAGGTAAGGAATCGTTCAGCCTCGCGGCGTGGTCCGATCTGGTGGCCGAATTGGCCCAGATCGGTGGCCACCCCGAGGTGCAAGCATTCGCCCGCAACCCGAAGACCTCGGCAAGCGACGTGAGCGCCGCCATTACGGCCCTGGTGAAGTCGCCTTTGACCCCGGAAGCGAAAAACTTCCTGGCGATGCTGGTCGACAACGGCCGTATCAGTCTGCTGCCGGAAATCGGCACGCAATTCCAGGCGTTGAAAAACGCCATGGAAGGCGCCGCAGACGCCGAGATCACCAGCGCATTCGAGCTGAGCGCCGCGCAAGTGAGCGAACTGGTCGCGACGCTGGAAAAGAAATTCAGCCGCAAGCTGAACCCGGTCGTGACCGTGGATCCGGCGTTGATCGGTGGCGTGCGCGTGGTCGTCGGCGATGAAGTGCTGGACACTTCGGTCCGCGCCAAGCTGTCGCAGATGCGTATGGCACTGGCCGCCTGAGGCGCAAGCCGGCGGACCCGCTTAGAACAGATTCTTCCCCTCGCGCAAGCTGAGAGAAACACTTTTAGGAGTTAGTATGCAACTCAACCCATCTGAAATCAGCGAGCTGATCAAGAGCCGTATCCAAGGCCTTGATGGCGGCGCTGAAGTACGCAACCAAGGCACGGTTATTTCCGTCGCCGACGGTATCGTCCGCATCCACGGCCTGTCGGACGTGATGCAGGGCGAAATGCTGGAATTCCCTGGTAACACCTTCGGTCTGGCGATGAACCTGGAGCGTGACTCCGTTGGCGCCGTGATTCTGGGTGCCTACGAGCACATCTCCGAAGGCGACACGGTCAAGTGCACCGGCCGCATTCTGGAAGTGCCGGTCGGTCCCGAACTGAAAGGCCGCGTGGTCAACGCGCTGGGCCAGCCGATCGACGGCAAGGGCGCCATCGAAGCGAAGCTGACCTCGCCGATTGAAAAGATCGCACCGGGCGTTATCGCCCGTGAGTCCGTCTCGCAGCCTATGCAGACCGGTCTGAAATCGATCGACGCGATGGTACCGATCGGCCGTGGCCAGCGCGAGCTGATCATTGGCGACCGTCAAACCGGTAAATCGGCCGTGGCCGTTGATGCGATCATCAACCAAAAAGGCCAGGGCGTAACGTGTATCTACGTCGCCATCGGTCAAAAAGCCTCGACCATCAAAAACATCGTTCGCTCGCTGGAAACGCACGGCGCGCTCGAGTACACCATCGTGGTCGCTGCGACCGCGTCGGAATCGGCCGCGATGCAATACATCTCGGCCTACTCGGGCTGCACGATGGGCGAATACTTCCGCGACCGCGGTGAAGACGCACTGATCGTCTACGATGACCTGTCGAAGCAAGCCGTTGCCTACCGTCAGATCTCGCTGCTGCTGCGCCGCCCACCAGGCCGCGAAGCTTACCCGGGCGACGTGTTCTACCTGCACTCGCGTCTGCTGGAACGCGCAGCCCGCGTGAACGCCGACTACGTGTCCGCCTTCACCAACGGCGCCGTCACCGGCAAGACCGGTTCGCTGACCGCTCTGCCGATCATCGAAACCCAGGCCGGCGACGTTTCGGCGTTCGTTCCAACCAACGTGATTTCGATCACCGACGGTCAGATCTTCCTGGAAACTTCGCTGTTCAACTCGGGCATCCGTCCTGCGATTAACGCCGGTATTTCGGTGTCGCGCGTCGGTGGCGCCGCTCAGACCAAGGTCATCAAAAACCTGTCCGGCGGTATCCGTACCGACTTGGCGCAGTACCGTGAGCTGGCCGCGTTCGCGCAGTTCGCCTCGGACCTGGACGAATCGACCCGCAAACAGCTGGACCGTGGCGCGCGCGTCACCGAACTGCTGAAGCAGGCGCAGTACTCGCCACTGTCGATCTCGCTGATGGCCGCTTCGCTGTTCGCAGTGAACAAGGGCTACCTGGACGACGTGCCGGTCAAGAAGGTGCTGTCGTTCGAAGCCGGCCTGCACGCCTACCTGAAGACTAAGCAAGCTGATCTGCTGTCGAAGATTGAATCGTCGAAGCAACTGGACAAAGACGGCGAAGCAACGCTGTCGGCCGCGGTTGCCGACTTCAAGAAATCCGGCGCATTTTAAGCGGCACGGGCGGCCCGGGATCAAACCCGGCGCCGCCCTCAGCGCAGAAGGAGTAAGGACTCATGGCAGCAGGCAAAGAGATACGAGGCAAGATCAAGAGCGTAGAGAATACGAAGAAGATCACCAAGGCGATGGAAATGGTTGCCGCATCGAAAATGCGCAAAGCGCAGGACCGTATGCGCGCCGCCCGTCCCTACAGTGAGAAGATTCGCAATATCGCCGCTAATCTGGCTACCGCTAATCCGGAATACACGCACGCGTTCCTGGCAACAGAGCAAAAGGAAACGGCCAAGAAGGTTGGTTTCATCATCGTCACCACGGACAAAGGTCTGTGCGGCGGGATGAACACCAACTTGCTGCGCATGGTGACGCAACGTACCCGTGAGCTGGAAGCAGCCGGCAACAAGATTGCCGCGGTAGCCGTTGGCAACAAAGGTTTGGGGTTTTTGAATCGCGTAGGCGTTCCTGTCGTTGCGCAAGTAACGCAGATCGGCGACACGCCGCACCTGGAAAAACTGATCGGACCGGTCAAGGTCATGCTCGAGAAATTCCAGAACGGCGAGGTCGACGCAGTCTACCTGTGCTACACCAAGTTTATCAACACGATGAAGCAAGAGCCGGTGGTGGAGCAGTTGCTGCCATTGCCTGCCGCTAAGATGCAAGCCGACGCGGGTAATCACAACTGGGATTACATCTACGAGCCGGACGCTGCGAGCGTGATCGATGAACTTCTGGAGCGCTATATCGAAGCGCTGGTGTACCAGTCGGTGGCGGAAAACCTGGCGTCCGAGCAATCGGCGCGTATGGTGGCGATGAAGTCGGCAAGCGACAACGCCGGCAGTGTGATCGGCGAATTGAAGCTGATCTACAACAAGACACGTCAAGCCGCGATTACCAAAGAACTCTCCGAAATCGTCGCCGGTGCGGCAGCGGTTTAAACGAATTTAACTATATTTGAAGGAACGAACATGGCTGATGGCAAAATCGTTCAGTGTATCGGCGCTGTGGTGGACGTTGAGTTTCCCCGCAACGCGATGCCTAAGGTATTCGATGCCTTGAAAATGGAAGGCTCCGAGCTGACCCTGGAAGTACAACAACAGCTGGGCGACGGCGTCGTCCGTACCATTGCTCTGGGTTCGTCTGACGGCCTGCGCCGTGGCATGATGATCCAGAACACCGGCAAACCTATCATGGTGCCAGTCGGTAAAGCAACCCTGGGCCGCATCATGGACGTGCTGGGTAACCCGATCGACGAATGCGGTCCGGTATCGCACGAACAGATCGCCTCGATCCACCGCACCGCTCCTGCGTACGACGAACTGTCGCCATCGCAAGATTTGCTGGAAACAGGCATCAAGGTTATCGACCTGGTTTGCCCGTTTGCCAAAGGCGGTAAAGTCGGTCTGTTCGGTGGTGCTGGCGTCGGTAAGACAGTCAACATGATGGAATTGATTAACAACATCGCTAAAGCACACAGCGGCTTGTCCGTGTTTGCTGGTGTTGGTGAACGTACTCGT
>JBDSKP010000740.1:0-3554 GCA_039916925.1 Duganella sp. | reverse complement strand
CCGCCCCGGCCGCTGTCGGCGTGGACGCTGATCGGGTAGCCGACCACGTTCTGGTCCGGCACCGGGTCGGGCGATTCGGTGTCGCTGAGGAAATTGGTCGGCACATTGGTCTGGTTGTTGGCCGGATAGTTGACCAGCCTGCCGGCGCCGATGCCCGCGCCCAGGCCGTTTCTCGCGGTCAGGTCGGCGGTGAAGTAGGTATAGCCGCTGGAGGCGGTGGTGGCGCCGGTGCCGACCTCCTTGAAGACCGGCTCGAACATCACGAAACGGTGGTAGACGGCGGTGATCAGTTCCTCTGCCTGGTAAAAGCCGGAGGTGTTGGAGGTGGCGGAGATGACCTCGCCGATGGCGTAGCCGCCGGTCAGCGCATAGCCGGCGGTGCTCAGCCGGTCGGTCAGGTTCACGCCGGTGAAGCCGGGCGCGCCCGCCGTTTGCTCGTGGCTGACGGTGTTGTTCAGACGCAGATAGTTCGAATGGCCCTGGGCCGCCGCGTCGACCTGGCCGTTGCGCGTCAGAACCGACAAGCCCAGCTGGGCGCGCCGGTAATTGATCCAGTTGTAGCCGTCGAGGGCGGTGTTGCCGGTGAAGCTGGGCGCGCCGGGCTCTTGCGGCAGCGTGGAGGGCTGGACGTTCGACGTCGTCGCCGTGCTGGAGCCGCCGCCACCGCCGCCGCAGCCGGCCAGCAACGCGGCGATGAACACCACCACTGGCATGGCCGCCGGCATCGC
This sequence comes from Duganella sp., assembly GCA_039916925.1. GTDB lineage: Bacteria > Pseudomonadota > Gammaproteobacteria > Burkholderiales > Burkholderiaceae_D > Rugamonas. Next base: position 2,826 of record JBDSKP010000740.1, on the reverse strand, counting down.
GGAAAAGTGACGTTGCCAGTGCTGATGTTTTGGCATGTTTGAAACTCCTGTGCGTAGGGGCCTTTGGCCCGGACTGGCTACAGCGATTTTAAGCCAAATTGCGCCGCCGAAGCACGAATATGAAAGCCGGACCGCTTCGTATGGGACGGCATGCGTAAAATGGTAAGCTACCCGTTCAGCCGGCTATCCGCCGGTGTCGAGGATATGTTCAACCTGGAATCCGTCATTTGAAACCCATCAATCAAGCGCGCGCGCGGCGCGCCAAGTTCGCTCTGCCAAGCATGGTAACCCTGATGTCGATCGCCTGTGGTTTCGGCAGCATCGTCATCTCGGTCGACAACGCCCTCGTCGGGTCCGCCCAGGACTACCGGCTCGCCGCCATCCTGCTGGTGCTGGCCGGCGTGTTCGACGCGCTCGACGGCTTTGTCGCGCGCGCCACCAACACGGCGTCGGAGTTCGGCATGCAGCTCGACTCGATCGCCGACGTGATGAACTTCGGCTGTGCGCCGGGGCTGCTCTTGTACTGCTACGGCTTCGTGCAGCTGGGCGTGGACCATCCGACGCTGCTGCGGGCCGGCGGCATCGCCAGCTTCTTCTTTGTCGCCTGCGGCGCGCTGCGGCTGGCGCGCTTCAATGTCAGCGTCGGCCGGACCGACCCGCGCTATTTCGTCGGTATGCCGATCACGGCCGGCGCGGCCTGCGTGGCGTCGGTGGTGGTCGCCTGGCCGGAGCCGGCGGCGGCGTCGTGGCAAGCGATCCTGGTCGTGCTGCTGCTGTTCGTGGTGGGCACGCTGATGGTGTCGACGGTGCGCTTCCCGAGCTCCAAGCAGAAGAAGAGCTGGGGCGCGCTGGTGCTGCTGGTGGTGAATCTGGGATTGCTGGCGTGGTTGCAGGCCGGTTATTTCGTGTTGTTCTTCGTGGTGTACATCGCCTTCACGCTGGCGCTGAACCTGGCCTGGAAGCGGGGCTGGAAAGGCATCCCGCCGCCGCAAGTGTACGACGATATCTGAACCAGGGCGGAGTAGGCGGAACGCCGTAATCCGCCAGTGCATGCGCCGTCGAGACGCACGCATTGGCGGATTACGCTTCGCTAATCCGCCCTACGTGTTTTAGAACGTGTTTTCGAGCGGGTGGCCGTGGCGAGGTTACGCCACCTCATGCCCGCGCGCGGCGCGCAGGATGTCGAACCACTGACCACGGCTCAGGCTGAACCGCGTCGCCTCCACCGCCTCGGCCACCGCCTCGATGCGGCCGGAGCCGGTCAGCGGGATCGGCCGGCTCGGCAACTGCATGATCCACGCGAACACCACACTGCCGAACGGCCGCCGCACCTCGTCGGCGATCTTCTGCACCACCGCGCTCACCCGCACACCGGCCGCGTCGTCCTTGCTGAACAGCCGGCCGCCGGCCAGCGGCGACCAGATCATCGGCGACACCCCCACATCCTGCAGGCCGTCGAAGGTTTCGTCGAACATGGGCGCCACGCACAGCGGCGAGAATTCCACCTGGTTGGTCGCCAGCGCGATGCGCCGGTTCAGGCTCTCGAATTGGTGGCGGCTGAAGTTGGACACGCCGAAATGCAGCACCTTGCCGTCCTGGCGCAGGCGCCGGAACGCGTCGGCGATCTCGTCGAAATGCATCAGCGGATCGGGACGGTGGATCAGCAACAGGTCCAGGTGGTCGGTGCCCAACTGGCGCAGCGAATTCTCCGCCGAGGCGATGATGTGGCTGGCGCTGGTGTCATAGTGCTGGATCGTATGCTCCGGACGGGCCGCGTTGACCAGTTTGATGCCGCACTTGCTCACCAGTTGCATGCGCTGGCGCAGCGCGGGTTGCAGCGCCAGCGCTTCGCCGAACACCGCCTCGACGCCATAGCCGCCGTAAATGTCGGCGTGGTCGAAGCTGGTCACGCCCAGGTCCAGGCACTGCTCGATGAACGACAGCCGTTGCTGGGGCGTCAGCTGCCATTCGTTCATGCGCCACATGCCGGCGACGATGCGCGACAGGGCCAAGCCGCCCTTGCTGGTGACGATGGACGGGCAGGACGGGGCGTTGCTCATGGGTGTGCTTTCAAGGGAGTTGGAACAGCGGCGACTGTCGGCTGCGGGGGAATGGGACGATGCTTAAACGAGGAGACACGTAGGGCGGATTAGCGCAGCGTAATCCGCCAATGCATGCTCCGTCGACGGCTCATAGATGGCGGATTACGCGGTTCCCGCCAATCCGCCCCACGTGCCTCCCGGCAGGTTTAATTCATCCACAGACGGATCGAATCCCACGCGCGGCCGAAGATCGACGCCTCGTCCACGTTTTCCAGCGCGACCACCGGCAGTTCCAGCAGCGGCTTGCCGTCGACCATCATCTTCAGCGAGCCGACGCGGGTGTTTTGCGGCAGCGGCGCGACCAGTGGGTCCTTACGCTCGAGCACCGGCTTCATCTTGGCGGCGACACCCTTCGGCACCGTCACCATCACATCGCTGGTGAAACCGATCTTGACTACGCTTTGCGAACCCTTCCAGATTTGCGGCGTGGCGATGGCTTGCCCCTTCGAGTACAGCTTGACCGTGTCGAAGTTCTGGAAGCCCCAGTTGAGCAGCTTCTGGCTTTCCTGCGTGCGCGAGTTGTCCGACGACGTGCCCAGCACCACCGAGATCAGGCGGCGCTCGCTGGCGCCGTTCGGCCGGTGCGCCGAGGCGATCATGCAATAGCCGGCCGCTTCGGTGTGGCCGGTCTTCATGCCGTCGACGGTCGGGTCCAGCCACAGCAGGCGGTTGCGGTTCGGCTGCGTGATCTTGTTGTAGGTGAAGCTCTTGATCGAGTCGATCT
>JBDSKP010000739.1:0-2712 GCA_039916925.1 Duganella sp. | reverse complement strand
GGTGGCTAAATCGTCTAGCCAGCGTTGTAGGCGTGGGGCGAAATGACGCGCATTTCTGATTCTATCCAAGTTTCCACCTGTTGCATCATGCCGTCCGGAGTTTGTCCTTCTGGCGAAATTGGCTTACCTATCGATACTGTAACAAGGCCGGGCCGTTTGATGAAAGAGTTTTTTGGCCAGCACTCGCCGGAGTTGTGCGCGATCGGCACCACCACCGCGCCGGTCTCGATGGCCAGGCGCGTGCCGCCGCTTTTGTACTTGCCGGCCTGGCCGACCGGAATCCGCGTCCCCTCGGGGAACATGATAATCCATTGGCCGTCGGCGAGCCGGCGCTTGCCGTGGCGGACCACATGCTTGAACGCGTTCTTGCCCTGCTTGCGGTCGATCGGAATCATGCGCAGCAGCGCCATCGCCCAGCCGAAGAACGGAATGTAGAGGATTTCCTTCTTGAACACGAACACCAGGGGGCGCGGCAGGTTAGGCAGCAGGAAGATGGTTTCCCACGCCGACTGGTGCTTCGACAGCACCACCGCCGGCGCGTCCGGGAAATTCTCGGCGCCCTTGATCTCGTAGCGGATGCCACAGATAACCTTGGCGCACCAGACGATGAACACATTCCAGCGCGCGGTGACCCAGAAGCGCTTGTTGTACGGCAGCGGCGCGGCCAGGAAGCACACCAGCGCCCAGACGACCGTCGATATCACCATGACGATGGTGAAAATAAGGGAACGCAAAAATAATACGGGATGACCCAATGCAGACTCCAAAAACTTGTTAGCTAACGACGTGCAGCGCCGGCGGCGCGCTGGTTTTGATCAGGTGGACCACCATCGTCGCCAGGTCCGGGAACACCAGGGTGCCGGGCGGCAGGCCGCCGGTTTCCCGGGTTTTCTCGCCCTTGCCGGTCAGGACCAGGTAGGGCACGCAGCCGGTGACGTAGCCGGCCTGCAGGTCGCGCAGCGAATCGCCCACCACCGGCACGCCTTTGAGGCCGACCTTGTAGCGCTGCGAGATCTCGTTGAACATGCCCGGTTTCGGCTTGCGGCAGTCGCAGTTGTCGGCCGCCGCGTGCGGGCAGAAGAACACCGCGTCGATGTCGGCGCCGACCTGCTGCGCCAGATTGTGCATCTTGGCGTGGATCGCGTTCAGGGTCGACATGTCGAAGAACTCGCGCGCGATGCCCGATTGGTTCGACGCGATCACCACCCGGTAGCCGGCCTGGTTCAGGCGGGCGATCGCCTCGAGCGAGCCGGGGATCGGTATCCACTCGGCCGGCGATTTGATGAAGTCGGGCGAGTCATGGTTGATGACGCCGTCGCGATCGAGGATGATCAGTTTCATGGACGGCGTACCCATTTAGGCCGCCAGCTTCGAAATGTCGGCCACGCGGTTCATCATGCCATGCAGTGATGACAGCAGCGCCAGACGGTTGTTGCGCAGGGCGACGTCTTCGGCCATGACCATGACGTCGTTGAAGAAGGCGTCGACCGCGTCGCGCAGCTGCGCCAGCGTTTTGAGCGCGTCGGCGAAATCGCCCCGGATGAAGGCGGCGTCGATGTCCGGCTGCACGCGGGTGACGGCGGCGGCGAGGTTTTTCTCGGCCTCGTCCTGCAGCAGCGCCGGGTCGACGGCGCTGGTGCCGGCGGCGGCCAGCGCCTCCTCGTTCTTTTTCAGGATGTTGGTGATGCGCTTGTTGGCGGCGGCCAGCGAGGCCGCTTCCGGCAGCGCGGCGAAGGCCTTGACGGCCTCCAGGCGCTGCACGATGTCGTCCAGGCGGTCCGGGTTCTGCGCGACCACCGCTTCGATCTCGTTCGGCGAGAAGCCGCGCTCGCGCAGGATGCCGCGCAGGCGGTCCAGCATGAAGGCGGTGACCTCGGCGACCGGGTCCTTGAAGCCGGCGATGCCGGTGAACTGCTGCGCGGCCGAATCGAGCAGGCCGTGGATCGACAGCATCAGGCGTTTTTCGATCAGCATGCGCAGCACGCCCAGCGCGTGGCGGCGCAGCGCGAACGGGTCCTTGTCGCCGGTCGGCTGCAGGCCGATCGACCAGATGCCGACCAGGGTTTCGAGCTTGTCGGCCAGCGCCACGGCGGTGCCGGTGACGGTCGACGGCAGCGCGTCGCCGGCGAAGCGCGGCTGGTAGTGTTCGGACGCGGCCAGCGCCACGTCTTCCGGTTCGCCGTCGTTACGGGCGTAGTAGGTGCCCATGATGCCTTGCAGCTCGGGGAACTCGCCGACCATGTCGGTCAGCAGGTCGGCCTTGGACAGCTTGGCGGCGCGGGTGGCCAGCGCGGAGTCGCCGCCGATTTGCGTGGCGACGAAGCCGGCCAGCGCGCTGACCCGCTCGCTGCGCTCGGCCTGGGTGCCCAGCTTGTTGTGGTAGACGACGTTCTTGAGCAGCGGCAGGCGCGATTCCAGCGTTTTCTTCTTGTCCTGCTCGAAGAAGAACTTGGCGTCCGACAGGCGCGGACGCACCACACGCTCGTTGCCGCCGATGATGGCTTGCGGCGTGTCGGTGGCGATGTTGGAGACGATCAGGAAGCGCGAGCGCAGCTTGCCGTCGGCGTCCGTCAACGCGAAGTATTTCTGGTTGGTCTGCATGGTCAGGATCAGGCATTCCTGCGGCACTTCCAGGAAGGCGCTCTCGAAATTGCATTCGTAGACCACGGGCCACTCGACCAGCGCCGCCACTTCGTCGAGCAGGGCTTCGGG
>JBDSKP010000738.1:0-3476 GCA_039916925.1 Duganella sp. | reverse complement strand
AGTTCACGCCGGACATGTTCTCGACGTGGATGAACATCCTGCGCCGCGTGCCGAACAGCGTCCTGTGGCTGGTGGCCGATTATCCGGAGGTGCGCGAGAACCTGTACCGCTACGCCGAGCAGGCGGGCATCGACCGCAACCGCCTGATCTTCAACACCCGCGCCGTGCCGGCCGAGTACCTGGCGCGCTACCAGTTGGCCGACCTGTTCCTCGATACCTTCCCGTTCAACGCCGGCACCACCGCCAGCGACGCGCTGTGGGCCGGCCTGCCGCTGCTCACCTGCGCCGGCCACACCTTCTCGTCGCGCATGGCCGGCAGCCTGCTGCGCGCGGTCGACTTGCCGCAGCTGATCACCTATAACTTCGCCGACTACGAAGAGAAGGCCGTGGCGCTGGCCAATGATCCCAACCGCATCGCGTCGATGAAGCGCCAGCTGGTGGCCAACCGCATGACCTGTGCGCTGTTCGACACGCCGCGCTTCGTGCGCAACCTGGAGACGGTGCTGCAGCAGGTGGCCAAGCCGGCCGCACCACGCCTGGCCGCGCCGCAGCACGCGGTGCGCCCTTCGGATGAAACGCCGGCAGAGCCGGTGCGCATCGACCAGATCCCGATCGTCAGCGTGTCCTACAACTCGCCGGACCTGATCGAGGCGCTGCTGCGCACCCTGCGCCAGTTCTACACCAACCGCGTCTACATCATCGACGGTTCCAACCCGGACGTGGCCGAGAAGATCCGCGCCTTCACCGACGGTTTCGACAACGTCGAGTTCATCCCGTTCGGCTACAACATCCACCACGGTCCGGGCCTGAGCTGGGCGATCAACCATCTCGGCCTGTCCGGCGAGGTGCTGTTCCTCGACTCCGACGTCGAGATCCTCAAGGGCGGTTTCATCGAGTCCTTGCACGCCCATCTGCGTCCCGGCATGTACGGCGTCGGCACCATCCAGCCGGTCAACGAACAGGGTTACGACCGCGCCGACGGCGCCGTGCGCTACCTGCACCCGGCCTGCATGCTGACCAATATCGAGGTGGTGCGCCAGTGGCCGATGCCGATCAAGCACGGCGCGCCGATGATTTCGACCATGCTGGCGATCCACCAGGCCGGCGCCCATCATCTGATCGAGAGCATCGAGTGGGTGCGCGAGGACTTCGCGCCCAAGCCGCCCAAGCGCAACTACATCAAGCATGACTGGCAGGGGACCGTGATCCGCACCGGCGGCTACCACTACGACCTGCCCAGCGCCACCACCGTGGTCAACACCGACCTGCTGCAGTTCATGCCGCCCGAGGCGCGCAAGATCGTCGAGGTGCATTGCCGAGACGGCGCCTTCGCCAAGGCCTACAAGGCGCGCAACGCGATCGTCGACTACACCGGCATCGAGGCCGATCCGGCGCCGGCCCAGGCGGCCCGTCCGCATTGCGATTTTGTCTTCAACGTCGAGATCGAGCACGCCGGCCCCGATCTGTGGGACCACGTGCGCGGCGCCGATTGCTGGGTGCTCGACGAGGCGCTGGAGATGATCGACGATCCGTGGACGCTGCTGCAGAAAATCCGCACCAGCATCGCCCCGGGTGGCAAGATCGTCGCCACCATCCGCAACTTCCAGCACTGGAGCATCCAGGCGCGCATGAACGCCGGCGACCTGCGCTACGGCCCGGCGGGCCTGGAGAAATCGCGCAAGCGCATCTTCACGCGCGGCGCCATGCTGGAGATGTTCCAGCAGGCCGGCTTCCAGATCAGCGGCGGCAGCGCGCGCATCGTCGACGAGCCGGCGCGCGAGAAGTACCTGCCGGCGATCCGCCTGATGGCCGGCGCCAGCGGCATCGATCCGGTGGTGGCGGTAGAAGACGCGCTGCCATGGCAGTACATCGTAACGGCAGTCGCCGCCTGAGCAGGGATTCCACAATGAGTTTGCCATTAGTTAGCATCGTCATCCCGTCGTACAAGACCGGCCATTTCGAGACCTGCCTGAAATCGGCGCTGGGCCAAAGCTATCCGAACATCGAGATCCTCGTCAGCGACAACTGCCCGACCGAGGCGATCAAGGACATGTGCGCCAAGTACAGCGGCCACCTGATCTACCAGCGCAATTCCGCGATCCGCGAGCAGAACGTGCTGACGGCGCTGTTCGCGGCCAAGGGCCAGTTGATCAAGCCCCTGTTCGACGACGACGTGCTGCATCCGTTCTGCATCGAGCGCATGGTCGCGACCATGAACATGGACCCGGAGATCCAGCTGGTGTTCTCGGCCTCGCAGGTGATCAACGTCGACAACGAGCGCACCGAGACGCGCCGTCCGTACGAGGCCAGCGGCAGCATGCCGGCGCGCGATATGCAGCGCAGCATTGTGCTTGGCATGCGCAACTTCGTCGGCGAATTCAGCTCGATCATGTTCCGCCGCGACCGGCTGTGGGAGATCGGCCGCCATCTGTTCAAGTATCACAACCACGATTGCACGCTGGGGCTGGCCGACGTCGCCGCCTACTTCAATCTGGCGCGCGACGGCAAGGTGTTCTACATCGACGAGGAGCTGTCCTACTTCCGCCACGACCGCCGCCTGGAGTCGAACTCCAACCCGAACAGCAATCCCAACTTCGGCTACTGCTTCTCCGACTACATCGACCTGCTGATCGAGTCGTGCGACATCGGCATCGTCGCGCCGGACGAACTGGCGGTGATGGCGCCGACCGTCGACGACGTGGCGATCCGCCTGGGCGGCGTGTTCCCGATGATGGCCACCTCGCAGCAGCGCTTCCACGCCAAGGTGGCGGTCCACAAAGAGGGGGCGCGCCCATGATGGACCAATGCCGGCTGATCGACCTGCCGCCGCATCACGACGTGCGCGGCAACCTGTCGGTGATCGAGGGCGGGGTGCATATCCCGTTCGATATCAAGCGCGTCTACTACCTGTACGACGTGCCGGGCGGATCATCGCGCGCCGGCCATGGCCACATCGAGCTGCAGCAGCTGTTCGTGGCCATGTCGGGCAGCTTCGACGTCATCGTCGATGATGGCTTCGAGCGCAAGAAGTTCCAGCTCAACCGGTCGTACTACGGCCTGTACGTGCCGGGCATGATGTGGCGCGAGGTCGAGAATTTCTCGTCCGGCGCGGTGTGCGTGGTGATGGCCTCGACCTTGTACGACCCCAAAGACTACTATCACGACTACGACGAGTTCGTGGCCGCGGCAAACAACCATAAGCGAGTGTCACCATGAGCGTTCCCTTCCTCGACCTGAAAGCCATCAACCTGTCGCAAGCAGAAGAACTGGAAGCGGCGTTCAAGCGCGTGCTGCACTCCGGCTGGTACGTGCTGGGCGCCGAAACGTCGGCCTTCGAAGCCAGCTTCGCCGCCTACTGCAAGAGCAAGCACGCGATCGGCGTGGCCAACGGCCTCGATGCGATCTTCATGATCCTCAAGGCCTACGGCGTCGGTCCCGGCGACGAGGTGGTCGTGCCGTCCAACACCTTCATCGCC
>JBDSKP010000737.1:0-3163 GCA_039916925.1 Duganella sp. | reverse complement strand
ATCATGCCTGCTCAACTGATCGACGGAATCGCCCTCTCCCAAAAACTGCGCGCGGAAATTGCTGCACGTGCTGCCGCCCTGACCGCCAAAGGCAAAAAACCCGGCCTGGCCGTGATCCTCGTCGGCGACGACCCGGCCAGCCACGTTTACGTCCGCAACAAGGTCAAGGGTTGCGAGGACGCCGGTTTCTACTCGTTGAAGGAGCAGTATCCGGCCGACCTGACCGAGGCCGCGCTGCTCGAACGCATCGCCGCCCTCAACGCCGATTCGGCCATCCACGGCATCCTGGTGCAAATGCCGCTGCCTAAACATATCAACCCGCACAAGGTCATCGAGGCGATCTCGACCACCAAGGACGTCGACGGCTACTCGGTGCTCAGCGCCGGCGAGCTGATGACGGGCCTCGAGGGCTTCCGCCCGTGCACCCCGTACGGCTGCATGAAACTGATCGAAAGCACCGGCGTCGACCTGCGCGGCAAGCACGCGGTCGTCATCGGCCGCAGCAACACCGTCGGCAAGCCGATGGCGCTGCTGCTCTTGCAAGCCAACGCCACCGTCACCATCTGCCATAGCGCGACGCCGGATCTGGGCCTTTACACCCGCCAGGCCGATGTCGTGGTGGCCGCCGTCGGCCGCCGCAACACCTTGACGGCCGACATGGTCAAACCGGGCGCGATCGTCATCGACGTCGGCATGAACCGCGACGATGCAGGCAAGCTGTGCGGCGACGTGGATTTTGCCGAGGTTAAGGAAGTGGCGTCGCACATCACGCCGGTGCCGGGTGGCGTCGGTCCGATGACGATCACGATGCTGTTGATGAACACGGTGGAAGCGGCCGATCGCGCCGCCTGATTGAGCGGCGCCATAACCCGAAAAGGTCGGGGTCGGAGCCGCGGTGCGGGTTGAACGGTTCCCGCGTACGCACGTAACCTATATATGGAAGCTGACATGACCACAGACGCACAGAACCCCCTCCTCGATTTTTCCGGCCTGGCACGTTTCGACGCGATCAAGCCCGAGCATGTCACCCCGGCCATCGACGAGCTGCTGGCCAAGAGCCGCGCGGTGGTGGAGCAATTGCAGGCGCCGTCCGACCACGTGACGTGGGAAAACTTCGTCACGCCGCTGGAAAACGCCACCGAGCTGCTGGGGCGCGCCTGGGGCATCGTCAGCCATCTGAACAACGTGGTCGACACGCCCGAGCTGCGCGCGACCTTCAACGAGAACCAGCCGAAGGTGACCGAGTTCTGGACCGCGCTGGCGCAGAACGAGGCGCTGTTTGACAAATACAAGGCGCTGCGCGCATCGCCCGAATTCGACGCGCTGTCGCCGGCGCGCAAGCGCATCGTCGACAACGCCATCCGCGATTTCCGCATGGGCGGCGCCGAGCTGCCGGTCGACAAGAAGGAACGCTTCGCCGCCATCCAGGAAGAGCACGCGTCGGTGTCGACGCGCTTTTCGGAAAACGTACTCGACGCCACCAACGATTACAAGCTGCTGGTGACCGACGAGGCCGATCTGGCCGGCCTGCCGGACGACGTCAAGGCCGCCGCCCGCGCCGCCGCCGAAAAAGACGGCAAGCAGGGCTTCCAGTTCACGCTGCACTTCCCGTCCTACTTCCCGATCCTGCAATTCGCCGACAAGCGCGCGCTGCGCGAGACCGTCTACCGCGCCAACGCCACCAAGGCGTCCGAACAGGGCGACGTCTTCAGCAAGAAGGACGAGTGGGACAACACGCAAAACATCGTCACCCTGCTCAAGCTGCGCGACGAGGAAGCCAAGCTGCTGGGCTACAAAAACTTCGCCGAGGTGTCGCTGGTGCCGAAGATGGCGAAGTCGCCCGAGGAAGTGGTTAATTTCCTGGAAGACCTGGCCAAGCGCGCCCGTCCGTTTGCCGAGAAGGACCTGGAGGAACTTCGCCAGTTCGCCCGCGAGGAACTGGGTATCGACGAGCTGAAGGCGTGGGATATGCCGTACGCATCGGAAAAACTGCAGGAGCGCCGTTACGCATTTTCCGCCCAGGAAGTGAAACAGTATTTCCCGGAACATAAAGTGGTCGGCGGCTTGTTCCGTCTGATTCAAAACCTGTTCACCGTCGAGATCAAGCCGGACGACGCGCCGGTCTGGCACCAGGACGTGCGTTTCTTCCGCATCGAACGCGACGGCAAGCTGATCGGCCAGTTCTATCTGGATTTGTATGCGCGCCCCGGCAAGAGCGGCGGCGCCTGGATGGACGACGCCCGTGGCCGCCGCGCCGACCAGCACGCGGTGCAAACGCCGATCGCCTACCTGACCTGCAACTTCACCGAACCGGCGGTGGCCGACGGCAAGGCGCAACCAGCGCTGTTCACGCACGATGAAGTGATCACGCTGTTCCACGAGTTTGGCCACGGCCTGCACCACATGCTGACGGCAGTTGACGAGCTGGGCGTGTCGGGCATCTCCGGCGTCGAGTGGGATGCGGTCGAACTGCCGTCGCAATTCATGGAAAACTTCTGCTGGGAATGGGAAGTGCTGGAACACATGACGGCCCACGCCGTCACCGGTGAGCCGTTGCCGCGGGCACTGTACGACAAGATGCTTGCGGCGAAAAACTTCCAGTCCGGTTTGCAGACCCTGCGCCAGGTCGAGTTCTCGCTGCTGGACATGCACTTGCATTACGACTACGACGCCAGCACCGGCAAAACCGTGCAGCAGCTGATTGACGAGGTGCGCGCCAAATTCGCGCTGGTGGTGCCGCCAGCGTTCAACCGCTTCCAGAATTCCTTCGGCCATATTTTTGCCGGCGGTTACGCGGCCGGCTACTACAGCTACAAATGGGCCGAGGTGCTGTCCGCCGACGCCTACGCGGCGTTCGAGGAAGCCAAGGCGCTGGGACCGTCGGCCACCACCGAAACCGGCAAGCGCTATTTGCAGGAGATCTTGTCGGTGGGCGGTTCGCGTCCGGCGCTGGAATCGTTCACCGCCTTCCGTGGCCGCGAGCCGAGCATCGACGCGCTGCTGCGTCATAGCGGCATGGCGGCGTGAGCAAGCGATGACACGCATTGATTTCCACACCAACGTGCCGGACAAGATCGCCTACGCCTGCCGGCTGGTCCGCAAGGCTTACGCGGCAAACCATCGCGTCGTGCTGATGGCGGAAGATGCGGCACAACTGGCAGAA
>JBDSKP010000736.1:0-7658 GCA_039916925.1 Duganella sp. | reverse complement strand
GTGCCGGATCACCGCGATCTGTATTTGACCGAAGAAGAACAGGCGGCCCACGACCAGTTCACCCCTTGCTGTTCCCGCTCCAAAAGCGCCACCCTGCTGCTGGACCTATAAAAAAGAAGAAGGAGACACCATGCCAGAGAATATCAACACGCATCGCCGTCACATCCTGTTGGGCGCCGCCGCGCTGTCGGCCGGCGTGCTGCCGGCCATCGCCGCCGCGGCGGAGCCGTTGAAGGTAGGCTTGATCGTACCGATGTCCGGCCCGTTCGCCTCCACCGGCCGCCAGATCGAGGCGGCGGTCAAGCTGTTCATGCAGCAGAACGGCGCCACCGTCGCCGGGCGCCAGATCGAAATCATCCTCAAGGACGATGGCGGCGTGTCGCCGGATGTCACCAAGCGGCTGGCGCAGGAACTGGTCTCGCGTGACAAAGTGCAGGTGCTGGCCGGCTTCGGCCTGACGCCGCTGGCCTTCGCCGCAGCGCCGGTGGCCACGCAGGCCAAAGTGCCGATGATCGTGATGGCCGCCGCGACGTCGGTGATTCCGCAACGCTCGCCGTATATCGTGCGTACCGGATTTACGCTTGCGCAGGTAACCGCGCCGATGGCGCAATGGGCCGCCAGGAACAAGATGAAGACTGTGGTGACGCTGGTGAGCGACTACGGCCCGGGGCTCGATGCGGAGAAGGTGTTCGTCAAGGACTTCAATGAAGGTGGCGGCAAGGTGGTCGAGAGCCTGCGTTCGCCGCTGCGCAATCCGGACTACGCGCCGTTCCTGGCGAAGGTCAAGGACTTGAGGCCGGACGCGCTGTTCGTGTTCGTTCCGTCGGGCGAGGGAGCTGCGGTGCTCAAGCAGTTCACCGAGCGCGGTTTGGCGGGGGCGGGCATTCGTTTGATCTGCACCGGCGATGTGCTCGACGACGATTTGATGGCGAGCATCGGGCCTGCCGCCGCCGGTGTCGTCAGCAGCCATCATTATTCGGCCGCGCATCCGTCGGCCGAGAACAAGGCGTACGTCGAGGCGTTCGGTAAGGCGAACAAGGGAATGCGGCCCAACTTCCATTCGGTGGGCGCGTATGACGGCATGCATCTGCTGTACGCGGCACTCAAGCAGACGGCCGGCGACAGCAACGGCGACAAGCTGCTGGCGGCGATGAAGGGCATGGCGTGGACCAGCGTGCGCGGTCCCGTCAGCATCGATGCGGGCACGCGCGACATCGTGCAGACGGTCTATATCCGCAAGGCCGAAGCCACGGGTGGTTCGTTCTTCAATGTGGAGTTCGACAAGGTCGAGAAGGTGCGCGACCCGGGCGCGTAAAAAAAACTCACAGCTCGTTGAGCTGTGCGTGCAGTTCCTCGATCTTGACCAGGCGCTGGCGGCCGGCCTGGCCGGTCTTGTCGATCAGTTGCGACGCCAGCACGTGGCACAGCGCCATCACCGCCGCATGGTTGTCCAGCGGGGTGGCGCTGGTGGTATCGCACTTCAGCACCCAGTCGGCGCCAAGGTCGCTGTGATTCGACGAATCGGTGATCAGCAAGGTCTTCACGCCGGCGCGGCCCACCGCCGCGATCAACGGCGCCAATCCCGGTGTGCGCCGGCGCAGGCCGAACACGATGAAAATATCGTTCGGCTGCAAACCCACCAGATACTCCGCCATCGTTTCTCCCGATACCGGAAGTAGATATACGTTGCTGCGAAACTGAATGAACTGCCAGCGCAGATACGCGGCAAAAAAATAGTTGTTTCGTTGACCGAAGACGCGCACCTGCCGCGCCTTGGCGATCGCGGTGCCGACCTCGCCCACCCGCTCCGGCGACATGCCCGCGAAAGTGCGATGGATGTTTTGCACGCTGGCCGAAATATGCCGGTCGAACGGGCCGGCGGCATCCTTCCCGCCCTCGTCGGACTCCCGGCGATCCATCAAATACAGCGGCGAGCCCCAGTCCTTGCCCTCGCGCGCCAGGCGGCGCATCTGATCGTAATTCTCATACCCCAGACGATGGACCAGGCGCGTCATCGTCGCGTTGGACACGCCCGCCATGCGGGTCACCTCCGAAGCCGAGTAGCTGGCCAACTGGCCGGGCGATTCCAGTATGACGTTGGCGAGGCGTTTTTCAGCCTGCGGCAACTGGTCCAGATGCTGCTTGATGCTGGTCGAGAGGCTGTCTATGAAAGGAGTTTTTTTTGTCATTGATCGCATTCCAGGGAAAAGCGCGTGAGGATCATCCGCCGCAGCGCCAATATACACCGCCGCGGCGTTTGCGGTTGTCGGCGGAATGCGACTACCCGACGTCTATTTCGATGCAAGGGGCAGGAAAATGTTGACGCTGCGTGAAAAAGCATTTTCAATGAATTTGGTGGTGAAAAATTATTACCGCTGGCGGGATAGGCTCAACAAAAGAAACCAAATGTAGTTTTGTGCGCGTCGGATAACTAGGGAGGGATCAGCAATGCGGTTTTTCAAATCACTGTTTGGCCAGATCGTTGTGGCGATGTGCGCGGGCATATTGCTGGCGGTGTTTTATCCGGACATCGGCCTCAGTCTCAAGCCGCTGGGCGATGGCTTCATCAAATTGATCAAGATGATCGTTCCGATGATCGTGTTCTGCGTCGTGGTGCAGGGTATCCACGGCGCCGGGGAATTACGCAAGGTGGGGCGGGTGGGCTTGAAGGCCCTGATTTATTTTGAAGTCGTGACGACGATCGCGCTGTTGCTCGGTATCGTGCTGGCGTACGTGTTCCACCCGGGAGCCGGCATGAACATCGACGCGTCCACGCTCGATGCGAGTTCGTTGAGCGGTTACGTCGACAACGCCAACGCCGTGCGCAAGACCGGCCTGGCGGAATTCATGCTCAAGCTGATTCCCACCACGGTGGTCAGCGCCTTCACGTCCGGCGACGTGTTGCAGGTGTTGCTGTTCTCGGTGATATTCGGCTGCGCGCTGTCGCTGATCGGCGATAAGGCGCAGCCGGTGGCGACGCTGATCGACAGCCTGGCCACCGCGTTCTTCAAGTGCATGTCCTTCATCATCAAGCTGGCGCCGTTGGGCGTGTTCGGCGCGATCGCTTTCACGGTCGGTAAATACGGTATCGGCTCGCTCAAGCAGCTGGCCATGCTGGTGCTGCTGTTCTACGGCGCGGTGATCGTTTTCGTGTTTGTCATCCTCGGCGCGATTCTGCGGGCGGCCGGGTTCAACATCTTCAAACTGGTCGGCTACCTGCGCGAGGAGCTGCTGATCGTGCTGGGTACCGCGTCCTCGGACAGCGTGCTGCCGCAGGTGATGCGCAAACTGCGGTACATGGGCATCAAGGACTCCACTGTTGGACTGGTTATCCCCACCGGTTATTCGTTCAACCTCGATGCGTTCTCCATCTACCTGACGCTGGCCGCCGTGTTCATCGCGCAGGCCACCAACACGCCGCTGGCGATTGGCGATCTGCTGTCGATCCTGGCGATCGCGCTGATCACCTCCAAGGGCGCGCACGGCGTGCCCGGTTCGGCCATCGTGATCCTCGCGGCCACGCTGACGGCGATGCCGACGATTCCGGTGGTCGGCCTGGTGCTGGTGCTGTCGGTGGACTGGTTCATCGGCATCGCGCGCGCGGCGGGCAATTTAATGGGCAACTGCGTGGCCACGGTGGTCGTGGCGGTGTGGGAGAAGGATATCGATCGCGAGCAGGCGCACTTGGTTTTAAACGGGAAGGGAAAAGCATGAAGAAATCGTTTTTAGCGCTGGCGTTGCTGGCGGCGGGCGGCGCGGCGCAAGCCCAGTCGGCGGTGACGGTGTATGGCAACATCGATCTCGGTGTATCGAAGAAGACCGGTGGCGCGCTCATCGAGGGACGGCGCGACAACAACCGGCTCGGGTTCAAGGGCGTCGAGGATCTGGGTAATGGCCTGAAGGCCTTGTTCCAGCTGGAGATCCGTTACGACCCCGACGTCGGCACGGTGGAGGGGGTATCGCGTCCGCTGTTCCAGGGCCAGAGCCGGGTTGGGCTTCAGGGCGATTTCGGCACGCTGCGGGTGGGACGTGGGTTGACCGCCTATCAGGACTCGAATGTGGCGTTCGAGCCGTTTCGCGGCACGCCCAGCACCGCCGGTTTCGAAACCGACTTGATGGTGGCGGGCTATAACAGCCAGCCGCTCGATCCGGCCGGTTCGTCGGCCAACCGTTTCTCCAATGCGGTGTTTTACAATTCGCCGCAGGTGGCGGGATTGCAGCTAAACGTCACCGTCGCCACCAAGGAGGCCAATGGCAACCCCGCGTTGATTGGACGTGGCACGGCGGCGGCGCCACAGTACGCGGCCAACGCGCCTTTGACGAGTAATCCGTACTCGGCGACGCTGGTGTACAAGGCGGGCATGTTCGGAGCGATGCTGGCGTCCGAGCGTAATGCCGCCGAGACCCGGTTGTGGTCGGTCGCGGCTTCCGTGCAGCCACGGCGCGATCTGAAGTTGATGGCTTCTTATCAGAGCCAGGACCAGGATCATACGGTGGCCGTCAATTCCGTTACGAAGGCTTGGGTGGTGGGGGCGAACCTGGATATCGGACCCGGGACGCTGCTGGCCGGCTATGGCCGCAAGACGCCCGATGGCGCCGTGCCGACCAAGCAGATAGGGGTGGGCTACGAGTATAACCTGTCAACGCGGACGTTCCTGTATGCGGACGCCTCGCAGCGCAAGGCTGCGACGTCCGTTAACTTCTACGGGGTGGGGATACACCACCGGTTCTAGGGGAGGTGTGGGATACGCAATCCGCTATGCATGCGCCATCGGCGGCCCATAGACGGCGGATTACGGCGTTCCGCCTAATCCGCCCTACGTGTCACCGTGTCACCGTGTCACCGTGTCACCGTGTCACCGGGGCGGTCATAGCTCCGCGATGAAGGAACGCACCGCTTGGCTGAAGGCTTGCGGTTGTTCTATGTAGCTCAGGTGCGAGGCTTGTTGTATCACCTCCAGCCTGGCGCCGCCGATGCCGTCCACCAGCGTTTGCGACATGTCGATCGGCGTTCCCTGATCCAGCTCTCCCGCGATCACCAGCGTCGGCGCCTGAATCCCTCCCAGTCGCGCTGTCGTATCGACCGTGCCGACCGCGTTGCAGCAGCCGATGTAGCCGACCGGATCGGTCGATACCACGCGGCGCCGGAAGCGCGCCACCGTCGCGGCGTGATCCGCCCTGAAGCCTTCGTGGAAGTAGCGGCCCATGACCGCATCCGCTATCGCTTCGATGCCGCCCTCGCGCACCGTGGCGATCCGCTGCTGCCAAGTCTCGCGCGCTGCCTGCGGATAGCCGGAGGTGGTGTTGGCCAGCACCAGCGCGCGCACCAGCGCAGGATGACGCAGCGCCAGCTCCTGGCCGACCATGCCGCCCATCGACAAGCCCACCCACACCACCGGCCCGGTATCGAGTTCGCGCAGCAGCGCGGCCGCGTCGTCCGCCAGATCGCCCATGGTGTACGCACCCGGCGGCGACTCCGAACTCCCATGGCCCCGATGGTCGTAGGCGATCACGCGGCTGTCCTCCGCCAGTTGATTGGCCAGCCCGTCCCACATGGTCAGGTCGCAGCCGATGGCGTGGCTTAGCACCACGGTATGGCGCGGCGCCTTGCCGTTGCGCGGCTCGCGCACCGTGTAGTGTAGCGAAGGACGGGACGTTTCACCACGGCCTTCGCGGCCGACGCCGGGGTGGCTGGCGCTGGCGGGGGCGGCCGGTTCCAGCTCGTAGCCGATCTGCGGGCCGACTTCGCGCAGGATCGCCAGCGCGTGCGTGAAGGCGGTATTCGCCGCGGGCACGCCGGCATAGATGGCCGACTGGATCAACACTTCCTTCAGTTCATCCGGCGCCAGGCGGTTCGACTCCTCGCCCAGCAGCGCGGCGCGCACGTGCAGATCGAACTCCTCCCACCGGCCCAGCGCGATGGTGATGGAGATGACGATGGCGCGCCGCGTTTTCTGCTCCAGGCCCGGACGGCCCCAGATCTCGTTCCACGCAAAGCGCGTGATCAGGTTCTGGAAATCGGCGTTGAAATTGTTGGCGTTGCCGAGGGAACGCTCCACCCACGCGTCGCCCAGGATGGCGCGGCGGTTGCCGAGGCCACGTTCGAAGTCGTGGTCGATGGGATCGTAGCTCATGGTGTCTTCACTTTTGGTTGAGCGAGGCGATATCGCCGCGCAGGCGTTGTAGCTGTTGTTGCGCAAGCCGGTGGGCGGGCGCGGTGGCGGCGACCGGATCGAACAGCGAGCGCAGATGCGCCATGTCGACGTGGGAGCGCAGCGTGTCGTCCCGTTGCACCGCTTCTTCGAGTACATCGGCCAGGTGGCGATCGCTGCCCAGCGCTTCGCCGGTCATCTTTTCCAGCAGCGTGTGCGCCGCCTGCTTGCCGATGGCGGCGGCAAGGTACGCCGATGCCGCCTCGGCGAACACCAACCCTTGCAGCGCGTCGATATTGCGCAGCATGCGCACGCTGTCGATACGCAGGCCGGCGAAGGCGTCGTTGAGCGCCTGCAGCGCGCCATGGGCGCTCAGGAACAGGCCGGGCCACTCGGCGAGTTCGGCTTGCCAGTTGCCCAGGCCCCGCTCATGCTGCTGGCCCATGCTGGCCAATAGCGCGGCCGCGTGTTGCGGGGTCCTCGTGGCGGCGGCCAGCGCGATCATCGCCGATACCGGATTGCGTTTGTGCGGCATGGCCGATGATCCTCCGCGTCCGTTGCCGGACGGCTCGGCCAGTTCGGCGATCTCGCCTTGCGCCATCAGGCTCAGGTCAGTGGCCAGCTTGCCCAGGCTTCCGGACAGTACCGCTACTTCCAGGCCCAGACGCACCCATTCGTCGCGCTGCGTGTGCCATGCCGCGTCGGCCACTTTGAGCTTCAGCGCGGCGGCGACCCGGCCGGCGACCGCCGGTCCCTGTTCCCCCATGACCGCCAGCGTGCCGACGGCGCCGCCCAATTGCAGCTGCAACGCGCGCGCCGCGCCCTCGCGCAGGCGCAGGCGCGCACGCACGAGGGGCGCCAGCCAACCGGTGAGCTTGAAGCCGAAGCTGGTCACCTGCGCCGGCTGCATCAGGGTGCGCGCCAACACCGGCGTGTCCAGGTGCCGCTCCGCCAGTTCCAATAAAAGGCCGGTCAGGTCGTGCAGGCCGTCGTCGAGCAATTGCAGCGCGTCGCGCGTGGCCAGCACCATCGCCGTGTCGATCACGTCCTGGCTGGTGCCGCCCCAGTGGACCTTGCCGGCGGCGTCGGCGTCGTACAGCGCCACGGTCTTGGTGAGCTCCTTGACCAACGGGATGGCCAGGCTGCCGGCGCGGCGGCCGGCGCTGATGATGGCGGGGATGTCATAGAGCTGGGCGTTGCACACGCCGGCGATGGCGCGCGCGGCCGATTGTTCCATCATGCCCTCGTCGGCCTGCGCCTGCGCCAGCGCTTCCTCGAAGCGGAACATCGCCTGCACGATGGCCGCGTCGTCAAACACGGCGATCATGTCGGTGGTGGTCAGGAAGCTGTCGAAAATCGATACACTCACTGTTGCTCCATTTCCGGTTCAAACATAGTCGAAGAAGGCGGTTTCCCGCGCGCCCTGCATGTGGATGTTCCAGCTGTACTGTCGATCGGCGGTTTTGGCCGCGAGCAGGGTGGGGCGGCGCGCCGCCGGAATTTGCT